>JAIFNF010000010.1 GCA_020047885.1 Gammaproteobacteria bacterium
GCCCATTAGCGTGATTCGCCAATATATAGAGCAGCAACAAACGCCAAATTAATCAGGCGAACTTCGTTCGCCGCGCTATCCATCCCCGGCCCAAAGGCCGAGGCTTTTCGCGCAATTCGGGTAAACGCTGAAAGCCTGAATTTGGCGATATTCTTTTAACTAAAGTGGGAACTACAGGAATCGCAGTAACGGTCGATTTAGACTACGATTTTAGTATCTTCGCCAGATTGGCTTTATTAAAATTTTCGCAACTGAATTTAGGCAAGGCGCAATAAATGCCCCTCAGAGGGTCGGCCATCGGGTTCCGCTATGTCTGCTGTGGGTCGGGCTTTAGCCTGACTATTTTTATCTTTTAACATTAAAGAGTTAGGCTAAATCCCAACCTACAATAGCTCCCTCGTACCGTGGGGGACATTTTTTGCGAGATGCCTTAAACCAGCGATATCTGCGGCTTCTTATCAACTCACCCTTCGTAAAGCAACAATCCGCAGACAACACTCAGGGTATAGGCAATAAAAATCTTGTGCTGCGTTTAATTAATCAATTTAGTATCCCCCCCTCGCCGAACAACACTGCATCGTCGCCAAGGTCGATGAATTGATGGCGCTGTGCGAACAACTCGAAGCGCAACTGACCACTACCCAGGCTGATATACTGGGCACTGCCATAAACTGAACATTGTGATCCGCAGATGAACGCAGATGAACGCAGATCAAAACCAGCGAAGACGCTTGGCAACCGACTCTTGGATGCTGTGTTAGATCAAAATTTTACTGAAAAATCAACAGATATTTTTTCGATAGATTCTTTGTCCTGAAAATCGAGTTCGGATGCGGTCATGACCGCCCCACCACCTCCGCTAGAAATCGCCCGGTATGGCTGGCCGGATGCGCCGCGACCTGTTCCGGCGTCCCCACTGCAACGACTTCCCCACCCCCGCCGCCGCCTTCCGGCCCCAGGTCAATAATCCAGTCGGCGGTTTTAATCACATCCAGATTGTGCTCAATCACCACAATGCTATTCCCACGATCCCGCAGTTCATGCAGCACTTTTAATAACTGCTCAATATCGTGGAAATGCAGACCGGTGGTCGGCTCATCGAGGATATACAGCGTCTGGCCGGTATCGCGTTTGGACAATTCACGCGCTAATTTCACCCGCTGCGCCTCACCCCCGGACAGTGTCGTCGCATTTTGACCGAGCTTGATATAACTCAGCCCCACTTGCATCAGCGTTTGCAGTTTACGGGCGACAACCGGCACCGCCTGATAAAACGCCAGCGCGTCTTCCACGGTCATTTCCAGCACTTCGTGAATCGTGCGGCTCTTATAACGGACTTCTAAAGTCTCCCGGTTATACCGCTGGCCCTTGCACTGGTCGCACGGGACATAAATATCGGGAAGAAAGTGCATCGCCACCTGAATCACCCCGTCGCCCTGACAGGCTTCACAGCGCCCGCCCTTAACGTTAAAGCTGAACCGACCGGGTTGATAACCCCGCGCCCGCGATTCGGGAACTCCGGAGAATAATTCCCGGATGGGTGTAAATAAACCGGTGTACGTTGCCGGATTGGAACGCGGCGTCCGGCCAATCGGACTCTGGTCGATATTCACCACCTTGTCCAATTGCTCCAACCCGGTTAAATCCTGACAGGGCGCGGGCGATTCGTTAGCGTTATTCAAATCGCGGGCGGCGTAGCGGTACAGGGTGTCGTTGATGAGTGTGGACTTCCCGGAACCCGACACGCCGGTAATGCAGGTCAGCAAGCCCAGCGGAATGTTCACACTCAGATTTTTCAGGTTATTACCGCTGGCGCCGGTGATCCGCAGCACCTTCTGCGAATTAAATGGAGTGCGCTGTTCTGGTAGCGTAATCCGCCGCTGGCCGCTCAAATAAGCCCCGGTCAGCGAGTCGGGATGCGCCATGATGTCGGCCGGCGTGCCTTGCGCGACAATGCGTCCACCATGAACGCCCGCGCCCGGCCCCATGTCCACCACCTGATCGGCGGTGCGAATCGCCTCCTCATCGTGTTCCACCACGATCACCGTATTCCCCAAGTCACGGAGCCGTTGCAGACTGGCCAGCAACCGGGCGTTGTCGCGCTGGTGCAGACCGATGGACGGCTCATCCAGGACATACATCACCCCGACCAGCCCTGCGCCGATTTGCGAGGCCAGCCGAATGCGTTGCGCTTCGCCGCCAGATAGCGTTTCGGCGCTGCGTTCCAGGCTCAGATAATCTAGCCCGACATTCGCCAGAAAGTTCAGCCGCTCGCTGATTTCCTTGATGATCTTGGCGGCAATCGTGCCCCGCTGGCCCGGCAGCGCTAACTCAGCAAAGAATCCCTGAGCAACGCCAATGGGGCGGGCAACAATTTCCGGCAGACTGTGGCCCGCGACAAAAACGTTCCGGGCAGAACGAGTCAGCCGCGCCCCCTGGCAGGACGGGCAGGGCCGACTGCTCAGATATTTCGCCAGATCATCGCGCACCAGGTTGGAATCGGTTTCCCGGTAACGGCGATCCATGTTGGGAATCACGCCCTCGAAGGCATGACGGCGGATTTGGGTTTCCCCGCGACTGTTGGTGTAAGCAAAGTCGATGACCTCGCCACCGCTGCCGTGCAGAATGATCGTGCGAATCGGGGCGGGCAGGTCCTGAAAGGGGGTATCGACTGCAAAAGCGTAATGCTGCGCCAGGGCCTTGATCAGTTGAAAATAATAAAAATTATCCCGATCCCAGCCGCGCACCGCGCCCTTGGCCAGACTTAAGTGCGGATGACCAACCACCCGCTCCGGGTCAAAGAACTGCTTGACGCCGAGACCGTCGCATTCCGAACAGGCCCCGACCGGGTTATTGAACGAGAACAGGCGCGGCTCCAGTTCCGTCAAACTGTAACCGCACACCGGACAGGCATAACCCGCGGAAAATAGCAGTTCCGCCCGTTCCGGTTCATCCAGGAACGCGACTCGGGCAATCCCCTCCCCCAGCCGCAACGCCGTTTCAAACGACTCCGCCAGCCGCTGCGCCAGGTCGCTCCGCACCTTGAACCGGTCCACGACGACCTCAATCGTATGCTTGCGGCGCAAATCCAGCGGCGGCGGGCTATCCAGTTCCACCACCTCGCCATCAATCCGGGCGCGCACGAAGCCCTGCGCCTGCAAGCCCTGCAACAGTTTTAAATGCTCGCCCTTGCGCTCCTTCACCACCGGGGCCACCAGCATCAACCGCTCCCCCGCCGGCAACGCCAACACCTGATCCACCATCTGGCTGACGGTCTGCGCGTCCAGATCAATGGCGTGATCGGGACAGCGCGGAATCCCGGCGCGGGCGTAGAGCAGCCGTAAATAATCGTAAATCTCGGTAATGGTGCCGACGGTGGAGCGAGGATTGTGGGAAGTCGATTTCTGCTCGATGGAAATCGCCGGCGACAAGCCCTCAATGTGATCGACATCCGGCTTTTCCATCAGCGACAGGAATTGCCGGGCATACGCGGACAGCGATTCCACATAGCGACGCTGACCCTCGGCATAGAGGGTGTCGAACGCCAGCGAGGACTTGCCGGACCCCGACAGGCCGGTAATGACGATCAGTTGGTCGCGGGGCAGATCCAGGTCGATATTCTGGAGATTGTGAGTACGTGCGCCGCGAATCTTGATGGTGTCCATGAGCATCCTTAAGTCAATGGCAGTCAGGCATCACCCTGGACTAACATTCAGGTTACCCGGTTCAAGAGGATTAACCCGATGCAGTTCAAAAGCTCCCAGACTGAAGAAAACCTGAAAGCCGCTTTCATCAGCGAAGCGCAGGCCAACCGCCGCTACCTCTATTTCGCCAATAAAGCCGACGTCGAGGGGCAAAGCGATCTGGCCGCGCTGTTCCGTTCGACGGCCGATGACTCATCGGGAACCGACTGCCGCCCGTTGCAGAAACCGGGCTGTTTCCTCCTCCAGCCACGCCAGATCGCCAAAGCGTTCCACCGGCCCGGTCAGTGTGATGTTCCCGCTGAGGACATCGTCCGCCAAAGCAAAGCGCACCTCCAGCACCAGCGGTTCACCCGGTTCCGGCTGATCCTGGAGTGTCAAGGCGACTTGCACCGCCAGCGAGGCGGTCGCGGCTTCTAACTGTATGATCGTCGCGATCAGGGGATGTCCGGTTTCCTGACTCCGATCCTGCAGAGCAAAAACCAGTTCCCGCTTCACGAACGTCCGCACCGATTCCAGAATTCCGTTCAATTGAGCTTCTGCCCGGCGCAATGCCTGCGGAACACTTTGTTGCTGGTCATTTTCCTGCGCGATCACCGCCCGCAATCGGGCAAACGCCTTGGGCAATGCACCGGAATGAAACCCACGCCGCAGCAAGGTGTACAGCGTTTCGCCAGCCGGCCCAAACCGTGCAGGCTGGATGGCATCAGGGTGATTAGCGCGATACAGCTTCCAGTTGGCTCGTAACTCCCAGACCAGAAAGCCAAACAGTCCCGGCAACAGCAGGATGGTCACGGTCACCAGCGGCAGACTGATGAATTGGGGCAATACCGGATTCAGCAGCGCCAGCAACGACGTGGTCAGCGCGGGCAAAAAAGGCAGCATTAACTTGTGTGAAACCGTCACGACCGGAAAGTGTTTGATCGGATTGATCTGTGGCTCCACCAATACCGCCGCGTAGAAATGGATGAAATCGCGGAACAGCTTCCACAAAGGCCCCATCACCGCCTTAACCGTCATCATCCCCCGCCCTTCCCCGCGATGATGGCTGATCATTTCATCAACGCGATGCAGTCCCTGCTCAACGTTGTGCATCAGCGCATCGAACAGGTCAATCACCCAGCGCACCAGACCCATCACCAACGTATGACGCACCTGACGCCAAACGTTAATCAGCCCGGTCATCAGGCTATCCAGCAGTTCCCGTCCCCCCCGGCTGTTGCGCAGGAAGGTTCCGAAAATGAACCCGAGGATCAGCAGAAACGTCGGCAGTCCTTCGAGGTCAGGAGCAAGTCGGTTCGCCACGCCCAGTGCGGGCATCGCCACCAACGCCCCGATCAGCGCCGGTTCCAACACATAGCGGGAAACAGTACGCACCCACGGCTGGCGCAGCCAGTTCACCATCCGCCGCCAATCGATTAACCGCAACCATCCCCGGTACAGGCAGTCGTTCCACAGCCACTGCCCGCCCCGGCGCAGCGCCTCAACGGCGTGTCGTCCCGGTTCGGTATACAGCGCGATCAACAAACAAGCGCTCACCCCCAGCACGGACCCGACATTCACCAGTTCGGGGGTACGCGGCGCGACCAGACTGAGTAGATAGGTCAGCGCCTCCAAACCGATCAAAGCGATCCCAAAGGGCAACAGCAGCCATCGGGTGATGAACCGGCCCGGAGCCGAGCCAAAGAGCGGGGCGCTGAGTTGCTGCAAGCCTTTCAGATAAAACTCGCCGGGTTGATAAACTCCCGGCAGCGCGGCACGCGCCTGGCGATCAAACTGCGCCAGTCGATCCCCCAGCACCAGCGCCCGCCAGCCGGAATCAGGCAATCGGAAGACTTCATCACGCGCTACGGCATCGCGCAGATCCGCGAATCGCAGATGCCCGCGCCGCACGATGATCTCAAACAGCTCTTCCTGCAGCCGGTTCCGTGCGACCCGTTGCGCATGATCAGCGGGGAGAAATCCCACCTGGTCAAGGAGTTGACTCAGCCGTGGCCGGAGTTGCTGCTGGAGTTGCTGGCCAATCCGTTCTCCCAAGGCCTGCAAGGGTACGCTGAAATAGACCACTTCCGCCCCCGACCAAGGAAGCTGATCCAAGCGGGTTTTAGCGGCGTTCAGCGCCCGTAGCGCCTTGAGCGGCCCCTGAAACGGCAGTCCCAGTTGCACAGGTTTACGACGCCAGGCCCCCATGATCGGTTGCAGGCGGTAATACTTGGTGCGCCCTTCCCGGCCAATTTGCTCCAGATCATCCAGCAGTCGGGATGGTCGGCTGGAGCGCTGCGCGACATTGGGTTCATTTAATAACCGTTGCGTGCAGATTTTGAGAATACGACTGGCGGATGGCTCTAATCGCCAGGTCACCGCGAGGTTACTGATCAACGTATCCACCCGTTCCCGCTGCCAGGCGCGCAGGCGCTGGGCTACTGGATCAGCGAGGGAGGCCTCCCCCTGAAGCTGTTGATACTGATCGACGGCGATACTCAGATCCCGGAGCGCGGTTCCATAACGTCCAGCCCTCTCGGCGCGGAACGCGGCTCGGACGCTGTGGCGAAACAGGCGCAGCCGGAGGATAGCCGCCCAGTCTGCGGCTGCCCCACGATCCAGTCCACGGGCTAACCTCGCGATCACCGGCATCAGGAACGTGATCAGCGCGTGGCCCACCTCGCTGAGCCAGCCTGGCTGGTGAGTCAGCGTGGCCGACTGCCGCAATGCCTCCTCACAACGGCTGGTGATGGACCATGGCTCGCCGGACACCGACAGCTCAGGGATGCGTTGCGCACCCGTTTTGCCCCTGGCCGACCATTTCGACGTCAAGGGCAGAATGGTGTTAGCACCATCGGCTAAATCGGGATCATGGCGACCAAAGGGCAACCCCATCGGCAATTCCGGCTCGTAGTCTGGCGCACCATGGAACCCGGCGGGACGGCTTTTGACCAGCAGTTGCGGCCAGCGGCGGCTATGCCGGGGCGGCGGCACATCCAGACCGCCCTCCTTTAGCCAGTGATCCAGTTTCCCCCAATCCCCAATCGCGGGAAAAACGTAGGCGCGGGTTCCCGGTGCGAAATAGCGCAGGTAGGTCACGAAGCCCACAAATTGACGGCAGAGCGCGTCGTCATCCAGATCCAGCACGACCCACTGATCCTGTTCCAGCAGCTCGCGCACTTCGCGAAACGCCGGTTCACCGATCCGCTGCGCCAGTCCCCGCCCGCCGAACGTGTCGTGATCCGGATTATCGCTACGGGTGATTTGCCAGGTACGTGCAATCTCAGCCTCGAAACGCCGGCCCCAGTAGCTGCGTAACAAGCAATCCGGATCGCTGGTCGCCAGTTCCCGAGCGGAGGGCGTCGGCAGGAGAATCACCCATTCTGGCAGACTCAGACCCTCGATGACCGACAATGCATCAGGATTCTCATCCTCCAGACCCCGCAGAAACACCGAGCGGGGCATCAAGTAATGACTCATCGACGGAATCGCCAGACGCGACAACCCCGGTTCGCGATCCCGGCGCACCAGTCGTTCCATCACCCGGGGATGGAAAAGAAATACCCCATCGGTCGGTTTCAGCACCCGGCGGCGGAAGGCGCGCACAGTCAGTGGGGCAGGCGGTTTATCCACAATGTTCTCAGCGGCCTGTTTTCGGAGTGTGAAATACCGGTTAATTGTACAAGTCATTCGGGCGATTTTCCTGGTAGCGATTCAGACCTGAGTACGGTACCGTTAAAACTTGGCCACTTCCCTTTCCCAGTGACGTGATATAGCGATCCTGAATGAGTTGTGGAATTGCCGCCTCGAACCACCCCGGCGCTGACGCGCCACCCCTCCTTATCCAAGGAGGGGATTTTCCATGACGGGCATAGGACGGCTATATGACCCTTGAAGCGCTCCTGACCCTGATCGAAATCAGCGCGATTATCGTGTTCGCCATTTCCGGTCTGATCGAGGCCGTTCGCAAGCGAATGGATGTCATCGGTGTCTTTGCCGTTGCATTTGTGACCGCATTCGGTGGTGGCACCCTGCGCGATGTACTGATTGACCGGCGACCGCTCTTCTGGGTGCAGCATCAGGAATATGTCTGGCTGGTATTGGCACTGACCCTGATCGGGTCGCCGCTGCTGCGGGTACTGCGCCACCAATGGGTGGATCGGGTGATGCAGGCGACCGATGCGCTGGGATTGGGATTATTTGCGGTTTCCGGCGCATCGCTGGCATTGACCGCGGGTATGCCGCTGATCGTCGTAGCGTTGATGGGGGTGATGACCGGCGTTTTTGGGGGCGTTATGCGCGATGTCCTGTGCAATGAAATCCCCGTGGTGTTCCACGATCATCGCCCCTACGCCTTGTGTGCATTTAGTGGCTGCTGGGTGTTTATCGGTTTGAATTTCATCGGCGCTGAAGCCTGGTTGGCGCTGCTGGTTGGCGCGGGCGTCACCGCAGGATTGCGGTTGCTGGCTTTGACGCTGGACTGGCGGTTTCCTCAGTGGCCACACGAACCCGGTGATTGAGCGCGATGGAAGCCCTTCCCGCAACTCCTTATCAAAAAGAAGTGATTGTTTAAAAGGCGTATAACAGGGATGCTGTCAGAGTAAATAACTCTTCGGTCAGGTTACCGCCTTCGAGTTTCCCTCGAAAAAGCACTTCATCACCTACTGTTGATGAGAATTCTTTGGAGTCCGATGCATCAAACTTATAATAATGATAGTTCGCTCCAATCGATAATCCCAAATTATCCATGAGAAATTGCGTCCAAGAAATGCCAAAGGAAAAGGCATTGGAATTGCCATCCCAACTAAAGTTTTGTTGCGCGGGTACGGGTACAACCTCACAGGGGATGCAAATAGCATCAAAGTTGGAAGAGTAGGATCCTCCCAAGCGGGCATACGCCGCTTTGATGGTGAGCGCACCCGGATCTATCAGGAAGGAGTAAGAAGTTCCGACAAAGGGGCCATCCTGTTCAAATCTGCCCGCGAAATTGCCATTTTGTATTAACAACATTGAGGGTACTTCACTCAAACTAAATGACTGATCCCAGTCTGTTTTTCCAGACTTATAGCCGGCAAATGCCGACCACTGATCAGTGATCCGGTAACCCATAGAGATGGCCCAATCCGAGTGCTTTGCGTCCACATCACCCGATTGAGCGAGCAGTGAAAAGCTGGGATCAGACTCATCCAGTTGCTCACTGCTGGAGTAAGCTGTTTCATTCAGCATGGATTGATAATAAATATCACCAAAAAATCGGCCAACGGCTGCGGTAGCTCCCAATCCCCAAATAGGACCACTAACATTTATTTTGCTATGCTTATTCATATCAAATTCCAACGGCTGAGTCACCGGTGGCGCACCTTCAAAAACATAAGTCATATCACCAGATTCAAGTTTATAGTCAGCATATCCTGCATACACCCGAGGTTGAAAAGTCAAATCTCCCCAGGAAAACTCCTCGGCAGAAACCGCCAGTGGCCCAGTGCCTAATACGGTGATCATTGAACAGAATAGACCCATTTTCATTTTCATAACTCCTCGGTAATTAACTGTAATTCACTTAAAAAATCAGAAAGTTAAAAGGTTCCAAAAACACGCGGTTTAGCCGTAGTTTCTGGCGGTGACGGTTTCTCTGACGGTGGCTCTTTACGCGGCGGTTGCGGTTGCGGTTCTGCTCGAGGCGGTTCTTTGCGTTGTTGATCCTGCTGTCGCTCTAAACGCTGCTGTTCCTTTCTCTGTTGTTCCTGCTCTTTCCGCTGCTGTTCCAACCGCTGTTGCTGATCCTGCTCTTTCCGCTGCTGTTCCTGTTCCTTCCGTTTTTGCTCGAGTCGCTGCTGCTCCTGCTCCTTCCGTTTCTGGTCGAGTCGCTGCTGCTCCTGCTCTTGCTCCTTCCGTTTCTGGTCGAGTCGCTGCTGCTCCTGCTCCTTCCGTTTCTGCTCCAATCGTTGCTGATCCTGCTCTTTCCGTTTCTGCTCCAATCGCTGCTGCTCGGCTTCCCACTCAGCACCGATATCCTGACGCAGGCGCTGTAAACCTTCATGCGTCGGCATGATAGCCAGCCCTTTGTCGATTTGCGCCAAGCTATCCTGCAAGGCACCCGCTGCGCGTCGTTGCTGCGCCAATCGTTCATATTCTTGCACGATACGCCCAAAGCCTGCCTGCGCTTGGGCATTCCCCGGATCCAGATTAAGCAATTGCCGATAGGTTTCTTCCGCATTGTTTCCGGCTGGGGTGGTTAAACGCTTCGCCTCCAAGTGTGTTTCTGCTTGCTCGAGCAGCGTCCTAATCTGTTGTTCGCGTTGAGCCTGATCCGCCTGCCGTTGCTGTTCTGCCGCAAACTGCCCGCGTACCTTGTCGCGCAGGCGCGTTAACTCATCATGGTCAGGTGCCAGCGCCAAGCCCCTTTCAAGGTGCTGCAAACTGGCCGAGTATTCACCCTTATGTTGTGCGTCCAGTGCACTGGCCAGATACCTATCAGCTTCTTGTTTGCGCCGTGCGGCCTCGATCTTTCGCCCCGCTTCCTGCTCCTGTCGCTGGCGCGCCTCTGCCTGGCGTTGCCGCTCAGCCATCTGTGTTCTGACCTGCTCACGAAGCGCCAGCAATTCGCGATGATCCGGAACCGCCAGCAAACCCTGTTCAACATAAGCCAAGCCTACTTCCATCGAACCTTCCCGCAAACTCTCCTGAGCCTGCGTCATAAAATATTCACTTTGTAATCGGCGCTGGCGCTGTTCCTCTGCCTGAAATAGCCGCGCTTTGTCTTCGGCAAGCAGTTGCTTGACCTTGGCATATAAGGGCATCAATCCATGATGTCCCGGTACCACGGCTAAACCTTGGTGAATGTGATCAAGACTGTCCTGTAAGGCACCCGCATCCAGTCGCTGCTGTGCCCGCTTTTCGTATTCACCCGCAATATTTTGTAACCCCTCCAGCGCCTGAGCATTACCAGGATCCAGTCTTAGCACCCGTCGATAAGTGGCTTCGGCACTGCCCTGATCAGATTCATTGGTTAAATGCCCGGCCTGCAATTGTGATTCTGCTGATTTAAGCAATACGGTCACTTCTTGCAAAATTTGATCCGGTTCGATTTTAACGATCGGTTTGGCGGGTTCCACATTGTGATTTGATAAATCTGTAGATATGAAAATATAAGCGCTAACTATCAAGAAAAATGCAAAACCGGTCATCCAAAAAAACCGTGATTTTTTTCCAAATGAATGGCGAATTTTGCTACTTGCAAAATCGACCAGACTGACATTATGAATATCCGGGTTGACTTTTGTCCGTAATCCAGTATCGCCGGATACTACTAAATTCAGGGCGCGTAAAAAATCAATGACATTTTTATATCGATCCTCACTCTTTTTTGCAATTAACCGTTGAAAAATCGGTTGAAGATAAGTGTATTCTTTGGGCAGTTCGGGGATAGGATCATGCAAATGCTTAAGCATCACCGCCATGGGGTTTCCCCCTTCATAGAGCGGATGCCCGGTCAGCATTTCGTAGAAAACCACACCCAGACCATAAATATCAGATTGTAGGGTGACGACTTCGCCCATGACCTGTTCCGGACTCATGTAGCCCGGACTGCCGAGCGTCAATCCAGCGATGGTATGAACAGTTTTTGCTTCCACGGATCGCGCAATGCCGAAATCGGTCAATACCGGAGTTCCATCGCGCCGAAACATAATATTAGAAGGCTTGATATCTCGATGAATGACGCCTCTTTCGTGGGTATAGGCCAGCGCCTTGGCAATCGCACTGATAATTTCTATGGCGGAATCCAGGGATAATCCCTGTTTGATTCGATCCTTAAGCGTACCGCCCGGCAGGTACTCCACTGATAAAAAAGGCTGACTTTCCTCAGTAAAACCAATGTCATAAATCGTGATAATGTTCGTATGCAACATTTGAGCGAGAAACTGCCCTTCTTTTTCAAAACGTTGCACGAAATCTTGGTCATCACCCGCTTCCTGCGAGAGTATTTTGACGGCCACTTGACGACCGAGCGCCCGTTGAACCGCACGATAGACCACGGCCATTCCGCCGCGCCCGATTTCGCATTCAATCTCGTAGCCGGGAATTTCGACCCGTCTTGATCGGCGCAAGCTCTGACTGGTCGTATCCGTCGACGGACCGGGTATCGGGGATGGTGGCTGAAAACTCAAGGTTAGATTCCTCACCTGGATGGTGGCGATCGACGCGCTTGGAACAAACGGGCGGCAATGCTGGAAAGCGGAGGGTTCCAGGATGTTTTAGACGATTGTTAAATTTACAGCAGCCACCTCATCTTAATCAATGGTTCTGGTCGTTTTGGTCGCTATTTAAAGATTTTGATTGCAGAACTTCGCCTGTTTTGGCGCGATAGTGAAGGCTTGAGCCACGTCGGGCAAACCGCTGACCGGGTTGGCTCAATGGCAGGATCGCTATTACACTGTTAAGCAACCGCATCGCATCCGCTGCCCGTTCAGCGACCATCGTCGACTTTACCCTCCGCAAAGTCAGTTCGATACGGGATCCCTGCCTTTTTGCCAAACGATCGAAGTTACTCATTATGAATCAATCTAGCAACATTCAGCGATCAGTTTATTTCTCAATCGGCGTCAGCGCCTTACTGTCGGGCTTTTCCCTGGCGCCAGTTTTCGCTACCGATGCGCTACCTCCTATATCGGGCGGCAGTCGGCACTCTTTAGCCAACCCGACTATCACCCCTGACACTTCCGGTTTTTCGGGTCATGCCGCCCCGGCGCTGGCTATTCCACGTTCCGGCTACTACGGGTGGGGTTCGAACCAATCCGGTCAAGTGGGTAACCAGAATGCGGGAACAACGCGTTATTACCCGATTTGGACCCCTTACCAGCCATGGCGAAGGCGATCGGCGGGTGACTCTGATGTGATGCCGTTGGCGACTCAGGATGACCTGCAAGCGGTTCAGGTGGTCAGCGGCGATCAGCACAGCATTACATTATACAGCGATGGCACCGTTTCGGCGTCGGGAGATAACACTTTTGGTCAGTTGGGCGATGGGACACAAATCAACCGCAGTGAACCGGTTCAGGTGCAGGGACTCAGCAACATCGTCGCGGTCGCGGCTGGGAAATCGCACAGCTTGGCGGTGACCGGTGAGGGGCAAGTCTATGCCTGGGGCAGTAATACGTTCCGTCAGTTGGGGAATAACACCACGGTGAATTCATCGGTTCCGGTTCTGGTGGCCGTAACCGGTAGCGATAGCGGACTGGATTTTCCGCCGCTGACCGACGTGCAGGCGGTGGCGGCTAGTGAAGTCCACAGTGTCGCGCTGAAACGCGATGGAACGGTGTGGGCATGGGGAACTAATACCTACGGTCAACTGGGAACCGGCACTACTTTAAGTTCAGCGGTCGCCAAACCCGTGCCGAATCTGACGGAGGTTAGAGTGATCACCGCGGGCGGCGATCAGGCAACCGCCCGCACACTCGCCCGGACTGCCGATGGCACCCTCTGGGGTTGGGGCAATAACGATAAATGTCAGATGAGCGATAGTCCGTGGGCGACTCAAAAAACACCCATCCGTTTAGAGGCGCTGAGTCGCCTGGGGGCGGTAGATGCCTTGGCCAGTGGGTTGGCGCATGGCGTCGCCCTGAAAGACGGACTGGTCTACACATGGGGCGACAACCAGAGTGGTCAGTTAGGCGACGGGACGTCAACGTCGCGTTGTGAACCGCTGTCGGTGGCGGGGCTGAGTCCGGTGGCCACCATTGCTGCTGGCAATGCGCATACCCTGGTTACGCAAAGCGATGGCACGATCCGGACCTGGGGCAAGAACGAATACGGTCAGTTAGGTGACGGCACGGCGAGTGACGCGGGCCAACCGGCTGCTGTTAAAGGCGTGTGCGGCGTCGGCCAGATCAATCTACAGAGCGCCCCGCTATCGACGTGCCCACTCACGGTAGAAACGGCAGGAGGCGGCACTGTGGGCGGCGACGGCGAGTATGCGACTGGCGCGACGGTCACGCTCACCGCGACCCCAAACCCTGGGAAAATCTTCATGGGCTGGGATCCCGAACCGTGCGCGGCCTATTTTCTCATGCCGGCCAGCGCACTGCTCTGCACGGCGCGCTTTGCCGATGATTCTGGAATGACCTACTCACTGGTGGTCACGAAAACCGGCGCGGGCACGGTCAGTGATGGCGGTCAATATGCCGCTGGGACGACGGTCACCCTTAAAGCCACTCCGGATGCCGGGAATGTCTTCGTAAACTGGAGTCCTGAACCGTGTGCAGACCGATTCACTATGCCCGCTCAGGATCTGACGTGTATGGCGACATTCACCAATAGCAACAACGACACCGCCTATTCAGCGGTCGGCGTGTTCCGGGCGGGGACCTGGTTCCTGGATGCCAATGGGAACGGCATCTGGGACAACTGCCAACAGGAGGGGGGGTTGGATTTGTGCCTGTTCAACGCCTTCGGGAGTGCGGGTGACCTGCCGGCTGCCGGCAACTGGAATGGCGATGCCAAAAGCTCTATCGGGGTGCTGCGTTCCGGCACCGGGGAATGGTTCATCGACCAGAATGGCAATCACCAATGGGATGGCTGTGGCGTAGACGGCTGTTATGTGGGCTTTGGCATGGCGGGAGATTTACCGGTCGCTGGCGATTGGCACGGAACCGGATCCGCCAAAATCGGCGTCTTCCGCAACGGTCAGTGGTTTCTGGATGCCAACGGCAACGGGAAATGGGATGACTGTAGCGCCGATCTGTGCCTGAGCTTCGGTCAAGCACTTGATTTGCCGGTAGCGGGCAACTGGAATGGGGGTGTCCCGGCTGGGGTGGGTGTCTTTCGCCAGGGCACCTGGTATCTGGACTACAACGGCAATGGCGTTTGGGACGGCTGTCAGCAGGACGGCGGGCAGGATCAGTGTCTGTACAACAGTTTTGGGAGCGACGGTGACCTGCCGGCGGCGGGTGACTGGAATGGCGATGGCAAGGCTAAGGTCGGCGTGTTTCGCAACGGGACCTGGTATCTGGACTATAACGGCAACGGCGCTTGGGATGGCTGCGGGATAGACCGTTGCTACGCGGGCAGTTTTGGGACGGCGGGCGACTTGCCGGTCGCGGGTCGCTGGTAAGCACCGGGCTTTGAGCTGCTCGGGTCTTCTCTTAGTCCTTTAGTTTAGGTAGCCGACCTCCCGAACCACCCCGGCGCTTCGCGCCACCCCTCCTTGGCCAAGGAGGGGAATTCGCACGTCCGGCCATCATCGGGAAAGGCGGTACCGAGCCGGACGTGATCTCCCCCCTTTGCTAACGGGGGGCACTTCATTTCAGGAAATCGCCTTATTCCTTAATCTCTCCAAGGATTTTGCTATGCACCATTCCAGCAATGACCGACATCTACGGATGCGTTTTTTCATGTTGTTGAGTGTACTGCTTTTGGGTGCTGGGCCACCGTGGGCGTGGGCTGGCGGACTTTCCGGCGGCGGTACGCACTCGCTGGCGATTAGCCCCGGCCTGACCTTTGGCTATGCCTGGGGCGCGAACGCC
>JAIFNF010000304.1 GCA_020047885.1 Gammaproteobacteria bacterium
TTTGCGGTACGTCGCGCCGGAGGATTTCCCCGTCCATCTCAATCCCGAGGACGTTCTTCTCGACCCGAACCGCGCCGAGTCCCGCGTACAGCTCGGCAGGCAACGGATCAGGCGCTGATTTGAGGTAATTCCGCGTCCCGTCGCTGAAACTCAGAATTTCCCGCAAGCTCTCGGGCGAAGCAAACAGGGCGCGCAACCGGGGATCGGTCATATAACCTTGCCGGTCAGCAGTAATAGCCGGCGGTAGCGTGTTGACCAACGTCACCACATAATCAATTGCGTGTTCGACGCTCTCCCACAGCTTGGGTCGATAATGACTGACCGCCCGCAAGCGCGGATCGGTACCGTCCACCACCCGCTCGATAGCCCTCAGCATTAATTCCTTGTCGAATTTGCCCGTTTGGTTAGCGCCGGTAAAAAGGGACTGCAGAAAACGAAAGGCCATGATGAATTCTCCTTCAATGCACGCCCCTCTTCCACAAGCGGGGTAGGGGCGGGGGTGAGGGAACTGAAGGTTTACGCCATGATATTCACGCCGCCATCGACATACACCGTGCTGCCGGTCAGTCGCCGGGCGTAGGGTGTGGCCAGATAGGCACAGGTGAAGCCTACATCCATGATGTCCACCAGTTCGCCAATCGGCGCGCGCTCTACCGCTTCGTTGAGCAACAGATCGAAATCCTTGAGCCCCGACGCAGCGCGGGTCTTGAGCGGTCCAGGCGAGATGGCGTGAACGCGGATGCCCTGCCGACCAAGTTCATAAGCCAGGTAACGGCAGGACGATTCCAGCGCGGCTTTCACCGGCCCCATCACATTGTAGTTGGGCACCACATCGGTCGCGCCGTGATAGCTCATGGCGAACATCGTGCCGCCCTCGGTCATCAGCGGCGCGGCCAGCTTGGCCATGCGGATGAAGGAATGACAGGAAATATCGATCGCTTTGGCAAACCCTTCGGCTGAGCAGTTCAACAACCCGCCGTGCAGATCGTCCTTCGGCGCGAATGCGATGGAATGCACCAGAATGTCAAGCTGACCCCATTGCTGGCTGATCGCCTCAAACACCGCGTCCAGTTCGCCGGGCTGACTGACATCCAGCGGCATGAAAATCGGCGCTTCCAGTTGCTGCGCGAGTGGTTCGACGTACTGTTTCGACTTCTCGTTGAGATAGGTGATCGCCAGTTCCGCTCCCAATTCGTGGAAGGCTTTCGCGCAGCCATAGGCGATGGAATGTTCGTTGGCGATGCCGGCGACCAGCGCCTTTTTGCCCTTGAGCGGGGGACGGGGGATTTCAACGGCCATGATGCAAAGATTCCTTGCTTGAATGGGTTTTGAGAATAGTGTGTGAAGATGTTGAACATCATTGTATCGATGATCAGACCACTATCTTCTGGACATTTTTCCGCCGCGCACTGGCGACCAGCGCCGCGACCGCACAAGAGGCCAGCCGGGTGATGACCGAATCGGCGCGGCTGGTCAGGATAATCGGGACGCGAGCGCCCAGCACAATCCCTGCCGCATCGGCGTCGGCCATAAACGTTAGACTCTTGGCCAGCATGTTGCCCGCTTCCAGGTCGGGGACTACCAGAATATCGGCATGACCGGCGACGGGGGAATCAATTTTCTTGATCCGAGCCGCCGCGAGGTTGATTGCATTATCCAGTGCCAGCGGCCCATCGAGAATGCCGCCGGTGATTTGCCCGCGATCAGCCATCTTGCAGAGCGCCGCGGCTTCGACCGTGGAGGGCACCTTGGGGTTGATCGTTTCCATGGCGGACAAAATAGCCACTTTCGGTTGGGGAAAACCCAGGGCATGCGACAAATCGATAGCGTTCTGCACAATGTGCATCTTGTCTTCCAACGTCGGGAAGATATTGATCGCCGCATCGGTGACGATGATCGCCCGATCGAGGCTCGGCACATCCATGATGAAGGCATGGCTAATCCGTCGTTCGGTGCGTAAGCCGGTCGCGCTTTTTACGACCGCCGCCATCAATTCATCGGTGTGCAAGCTGCCCTTCATCAACATCTCGGCTTTACCCTCACGAGCCAACCGTACCGCTTCGTCCGCTGCGGCATGGCTGTGGGGCACATCGACAATTTCATAGCGCGAGATGTCCAGTTGAAACTGCGCCGCTACGGCTTCGATCTTGTCACGCGGCCCGACCAGAATCGGTTGCAGGATGCCCAGTTCAGCGGCTTCTACCGCGCTTTTGAGCGAGCTTTCATCACAAGGATGAGCAACCGCTGTTGGAACCGGCGTCAGAGCCTGGCACCGGGCGATTAAGCCTTCATACTTTTTATGCTTTTGTTCCATAACTTGTTTCCTCTTTGGATACTACCGGGCTGGCCTGATCGGATTCCTGCTTGGTCGGCTTGACAACCTCAAACAACTTTTCGATCTGCGCCAGGCGCTCGGCGCGTTCGCCGCTGGGATCGCCAACCGCAGAGACGACTTGGCGGATTTTGGCCAGCGCCTCCGCTCGGATGGTTGGATCGGGCGGCAGCATTTTCGGAATCGCGGCCAGCGCCTCATCCCGGTTTAACAACAGCGCAAAGAACTGCTCACGCAGAATCTGTTTGAACTCAGCCAGCGTCAGGCCACCATGTTCAGCGCGAATCTGGCGCAACGCATTAAACGCGCGTTCATCCACGCCCGATCCGGCCATACCGATGTACACCAGACTGCGAATCGCCGCCTCGCGCCAGCCGCCTTCGGCCAATCGCGCCTTGAGTTCGGCAATACGCTGCTGGATAAACGCGATGCGCTCTGGCTCCAGACCAGGACGGCGGCGGGGCGGCTCGTCCGAGGCGTGCATCCCGACCAGCGCCTGCAACAGTGGCGAGCTGTAAATCGCCAGGAAAATCTGCTCCATGCTGCGGTCGCGCAGATCACGATAGCTATCCAGAGCGGCGATGATGCCTTCCGAAAGCATGGCCTGGTAATGCAGCAGCGGATTCTCGGACGCCACCGGCTGGCGTTGTTGACGGATTTGCTCAGCGAGTTGCCCGATGTGCTGCATCAACGGGTTACGATCCGAGAACAGTTCATAGGGCAGTTCGGACGGATTCAGTTTGTGCAGCCATTGGGCGGTTTGCGAACTGGCGAAGGCTTGCACAAAAGGCTGGAACAGGGTGCGATACAGACCCAGATTGATCTCCGACACCCGCCGCACGGTGGCGAACCGCTGTTCGTTCTCGGAACTGGGCTGGACGATGACGCGCAGTTCGGCCAGGGTGCGCCGCTCGAAACGGACAATCCAGTCGCCGCCGATCAGGTCAGGATTGGCGGCCTCTGCCGTTTTGGGAATCATCACGGCTTCATAGAGGCCAGGCGGCAGCACATCGATCAGGTCGATGTTGGAGGCAAACTCCTGATGTTCTTTCCGGGCGACCCCGCCTGAGACGAAGATGCCCAGATGGCCGATGCTCTCATGGATGGCGTAGACGATGGTTTGAGCGGCGGCGAGAATGTCCTCATCCTTTTGATACAGATCGACGATCCAGCCCAGCGCCTGTTGCGGGGGCGTGATGTTATCGCCTTTGGAGCAGAAACACAGAATCGGTGAACGGATGTTGCGCAGGTCGATCCTGACTCCATCACTGGTGACGATTTCGGCAGTGGCCAGCCGGTTGCCGACGAACAGTTGATCCACGATCCACTGCATTTCCTCGGCGTTGAGGTTGACGTGTCCGCCCCACCATTTCTCGAATTCCAGGAAGCGCGAGCCTTCAGTGTCAACGTTTGACCAAAGATCGTAATTCTTGCCCCACAGCGTGTTGGCGGGATTGAGGCTCTCGAAGTTTTCGACCAGATGCCCGCCATCGAATTTGCCCGCGCCCAGGTCGCTCATCAGCGCGGTCAGCCAACTGCCGCCCAGTACGCCGCCGGTGTAGCGCATCGGGTTCTGACCTTCGACACCGGCCCAGTAGGACAAGGGCGAACCCGGGATGATCAGTGGGCCAAACAGTTCCGGTCGAGTGGCCGCCACCATCATCACCGCCCAGCCCGCCTGACAGTTACCTTCTCCAGGAAGATCGCTTCGGCGTGCATGATGTCTTCGATGGTCTGGCCGGGCATCGGGTCGGGAGTGAATCCCACAAAGTAGCAGGGATGGCCGGCACGCATGGCGACGCCTAGCTCGCTATCGGCTTTGAAACCGCCAATGCCCGGCCCATGTCCAGCGCGGGGATCCACGACGATAAAGGGGCGTTTTTTGGCATCGGTGACGACGCCCTCGGGTGGCTTGACCTTGACCAGTCCGTAATTGACCGGACGGTCAAAGGTACGGCCATCCATGACCAACTCGACATCAAAACTCAGGACATGCGGTACCGCCTTCGCCCGTTGCTGGTAGTACTCGTCACTGCGCTGGCGGAGTACATCCCAGAACAGGATGGTGCGCTGCCAGCCGTCAATCCAGTAATCCACAGTGGATTGGGCAACAGCGGGTATCAGGGGTTGGCTAGAGAGGGGGGAGAGAGATGGGTTTGAGTCGGTCATCGGGCGAACTCCTCAGGGATTCAGGGTACTTTTTCCCAAAGCAATTATACGCTCATTTGCTCTTGATCAGGCGGTGCGTCTAATGACAGACCACTAGTGGTCTGTCATGTTTGAACTTGTGGATAAAGCCGTCTGAGTTTGATCCGGGCATCGGGGGTCGTGAATTGCCAATGAACCCCCTACGCAAGGTTTCCAGATCCGGAATCCGCCGGTCCAGGCATTGCCGGGTGAGGACACTGAGTTCCAGCTCGGCGATATTGAGCCAAGTGGCCGCCCAAGAGACCTTTAGGCCAGCAGAGTTTCAAACCGCAACCGGTTTTCGAGTTCGGCCTGGATGGCCACGGCGTCAACATGGGTGGATTGTATCATGCTCAAATAAGGTGGAGACACTAACGATCAGTGACGATCACGGAAAAACGCGAAAGATACTTTATTTTCAGTGTCTTCCGTGTTCTTCCGTGGCTAAAATCCTGACCCTTCAACGCCGGGCTTCGGTTAGCGCGATCACCAGCGCATCGTTTTGCACTGGATTTCCTCACTAACGACGATTAACCCAGGCACCACCACCGCCACCGTAGCGGTTTACCCAGGCACCACCGCCGCCGCCACCGTTGATCCAGCTCCCACCGCGATTGACCCAACCGCCGCCACCGTTGATCCAGCTCCCACCGCCGCCGCCGTTGACCCAGGCTGCGCTGCCACCGCCGCCGCGATTGGCCCAGCCGCCACCGCCATAACGGTTCACCCAGCCACCGCCGCCACCGCGATTGGCCCATCCCCCACCGCCGCCACGATTGACCCAAGCGCTGGCCTGCGGGGAATGGGCTAATGCGCCGCCAAGCAGCACACTGCCGATAACCGCCTGCGACCACTTGCCCAAACCGCGCAGAAACTGGCGTCGATCCTCGGTCACTGGCGCATCCACCGGGTCGCGAGGAGATAGTTCATCGTATTGATCAGTCATATTTTTTCTCCGCTTACTCGGCTTTCTTCGGCGCTGCTGGCGCTGCGGCTTTTTCCGGCGGGGGGCCATCTTCACCCGCCAGATTCGAGAAATGCATCGCCTGGAACCGCCAACCGGCAGGTTCCTTCTTCAATACTGCCGAAATGTTGAGTCCGAACTCGCGTGGTTGACCATCCGGACTCGTATCCTTCATCACGCAGGAAGCCATCAACCAGGCGTTATTATCCTCTTCAGCGCCGGTAGTTTCGGGGCACTCGTGGCTCAGCGAACCCGGCTTGAAGGTCTCGAAATAGTGTTTGTAGGTGTCTTCGACCGCCGCTTTGCCTTTCCAGAACTCGCCGGGGCCGGTTCCCATAATGGCTACACTGGGCGCATCAGCATAGAGCGCCAGCAACGCCTTCAGGTCCTGCTTGTTGAGTGCTTCATGGTGCTGCTGCAGCGCAGCTCTAAGTCCTTCACTACCCTTTTCTTTCAGCGGTTCGGCAGCCCAAACGGGCAAAGCCAGTACGCAACCCAAGGTCGCTGCTAATACAACGGGATAGCTTTTCATAATATAGTGTCCTCAATAAATACGTGATGAAAGAATCCAAATCGCCAGTTCCCTAGCATTCCACCGGACGGCTGCCAACACCGGATCTGATCGAGAAGCGTCTGGAATAGTTGCGCCCAATCTACGCCGTGGCTATCGCCGGGAACCCGGTGAAAGGAGTTAGGATACGCCAGTCGTCGGGAGTGTGCAGCCAATGGTTGGAAATTTGGAAATTTCCTCAACTGACACGCCCCTCCGTAGTTACCAAATAGCGCTCGATGGCCGCCCCGGCATTGAAGAACATGCGCTGACGGCCCAATTGTTCCGCCAAGCCCGCATGGCGGACGACCTCCAGGACATCCGGGTTCAATCCGGCTAGCCACAGATTTCTGCCAGTCCGACTCGCAAACCGCTCACCCTCGATCAGCATCTGTAGCGCCGAATATTCAATATCGAAAACTCCGCTCAAATCCAGCACCAACACTTTGGGTTGGTACTGGGTCACAAAAACCTTGATTTGGTCAGCGACGGATTGCGCATTGACGAAGAACAGGCGTCCTTCCGGGCGGAGG
>JAIFNF010000270.1 GCA_020047885.1 Gammaproteobacteria bacterium
AACTTGCCATACAGGGCCACCACGGAAGCCTGAATAGTGGAGTCACGATAAGCCGAATGAACACTCGGACGGATATTACAGACCACATTGAGCATGAGACCCACAATCGATGAAAACAAGATGTCTTTGGTATACTGAGTTTTGCGAACGGTGTCAAACCAACGATCCAGTTTGTCGGCGTTTAAAAAATTTTCCAGCAATACTCGAACCATCACTGCGACAGGTCTGTTCTGGATAAACCGCTCGAAGACTTCGCTAAGCATGGGAACACCTCAAGATGGTTAAAAAAATTTCCTTATTATACAATAGTTTTTCAAGGACCTTAAAAGGGCTGACCACATGAGGGTGTACCTGATGATGCTGGAAAGTGGGGAAGATCGTCCCAGAGCCAATGGGTCGATAGCGGGGTGGGAGGTAGATTTTCAACGAACCGGCGCGTCCCGATGACCGGTTAACACCGCGACCTGCTCGTTGAGCCGCCGGAGCGCCTGCGGGTCACTCACGGCGCTCGGGTCGTCATTCAGCCCTTTGGCCAGCAAGGTCAGGATCGCCCGCACGGTGCACAGATGTTCAACGGCATCGCCGAAAAGGGCGTGATCCAGGAAGCGCCGGTAGTGCTGGATGTCGCCGCTGGCGTGGAGTTGGTAAGCAAACGCTTCCTGAAAGTGGTTGAGGATGTCCAGGAAGCGGCGCGAGTGAACATTGCCGTACCCGGCACCGACGAGGGTCTAACGGCCCCCGGCAGGCATGGTAACTACTAATGGATTACTTGGTCTCGCTATCCCAAACCAGCACGAGCAAATTCTCCCGTGCTCGGGTCGCCGCAACATATCGTTCAAATCGATGACGGACGTCGTTGGCATCTTCCTGAGTCTGATCAAGCACCATCAGCACCGCGCGAAACTCCAGTCCTTTAATACGCTGCATGGAGCCGAAACGCACGCCAGGTTCCGACTGCCCTGGATCAGCCTGCCGGGGTTTCAGTTCTAAAGTCCTAATGTCTGCCGATTCGAACGCGGTTCGAATGAATCCGGCATTGGGAGTGACGCAGATTTCGTGACTACCGAGTTGGCCTTGACTGATCAAGCGCTGGATCCATGCGATGGCGTATTGAGCCAGGATGTCCCGGTCAGGGGATGACTGAACCTGAGGTGCAGGTCCACGGAATACCGAACGATCACCCGTGGTATCGGCGCTACCGCCATCCAGATCATCCACCGATACGCCTGCCAGCAAGCCATGCGCCCAGCGCCGAATCTGCTCACTGGTTCGGTAATTGATCTTCAATCGGCGGGAGCGGCCGCGAACCTCGATCCCGGCGCGGCTTAAAGCCACGGGAGCGCCAGGGTAAATCCGCTGATGACCATCGCCGACCAGGCACAGTGGATCGGACTGTTCCCCGCTCAGTGGCGACAACGCGGCAATCAGCCGGAGCGCTTCGAGGCCGAAGTCCTGGAGTTCATCAACCAGCACATGGCGATAGACAGTAAAGCCGCCCCGCTCCACCACCAGGCGCGCCTGATGGATCAGTCCTTCGAAGGTCAGCAGGTTGCGTTTGTGCAGCAGACGGTTGAACTCCAGGAACACCGGCCAGAGCGTCCGTCGCTGTTTCCGATCCAGCCGGGGTCGCCCGGATCGCACTGCCGTCAGATAACCCTCTTCGCTGTCGATGCCCATTTTATCGACGACGAACTCATACTCATCGCGAATAAAGTCCCGGTCAAATCCGGCAGGCAGACTACCCGCCAGAACGGTGCGCCACAGATCCTCCCGTTCGTCGTCTTCAAGCACCTTGCCCTGCCAGCCGCCGCGCAGACAGATGGTACGGGCGAGTTGGTGCAAATTGGTCACTTCAATCTTCCGGGCCGCATCGAGGGCCAGTTTCCGGAACAGTTGTTCCAGGGTGACCGACAGGTTCGTCGTGTACGTCGTGACCAGCACCCGCTCCTTCAGGGTACTCAACTGCCTGGCGAGATGAACCGCCCGATGCATCAGAGCCACGGTTTTTCCCGTGCCCGCCGCGCCGTTGATCTTGATCGGACCTTGCGTCTGCCATTCGACCAGCTTGCGCTGATAGGGATGCAGGAAGATGCGCCATTCCTCAAGGTCCTGGGAGAGAATGGATTTGAGATGTTCTTCGCCATCGATCACCACCAGGTCCATATTCATCACTTGGTCCAGATGACTGAAATCACCTGGACTAGCGGGGGCCGGCGTCTTCCTGTCGATTTCACCGAGCATTTCAGCGATCGCCGCATTGAGCGAGAGGCCGCAAACCACGCCGTAAAGCACTTGGACGGCTTCTTTCGGTAGATAATCAGCAAATTGCTGGAAGGCCGCATCCGTTCTAATCGCGCGCACCGCTGGAATCAAGGCGCGTGGCGTTCCCGCCTGGAACAGTTCTTCGTCGCTCAGCGCATCCAACGGGTAATGATCGGTTGGAATTCCTTGTTTCTGCGCTTGGGCGTCCATAGCGGTCTGGGTTTCGTACACATCGAAGACTTGCAGAACGCCCAGGGCTTGATGGGCCTCAAAGCGTTTGTGCCTGCACCAGCGGTAGGCCTCGTCGTGATGATCGACGTACATGAGTAGAAAGTTGTCACCCTGTTCCGGCGCGATGACGATCGCCCGGTAGTCGTCGCCGATCCGGGCGCTGCGCACCTTGGGATCAACGGCTTCTGTGACCGGTTCCAAATGAATAGACGCCTGGGTGCTGTCCTCCTCAAACTTGCGGAAGAACTCGAACAGCTTTTTCTGGACCCTGATGGGCAACCGGCCAAAATCCTTGAGCACATCCCGGGATAACATCAGTTTTGCCATGCTTTCAATCTCCTGTCGGCAGCATGGCGATGAGCCATGCCGTTCCTCTGACTTCAATATCGGCCAGGGTGACGACGCGCCAGCCCGCCCCTTGCCATTCCGATGCAAAAGCGGCCTGGTCGCCGACCAGGATGGCAATATTCGCCCGAAGTGGCGTATCTCCCCTACCCCAATTCTTCCCTGCTGGGGTGGTTGGAGCTTTATGCCAGGCTAGCTCGGCAAAGCAGTCACTGGCGTCCGACAAATAGACTTCGACTTCAGGCAGCGCGATTCTCGCTGTGGCTATTTGCGCTACCACCGGCTGCAGCGCGGCAACCACCGCTTGCTGGACATCCCGCCAGTGCTGATCCAGCGCCACCTCACGCGCAAACCCCACATCCGGAGCCGTTCCTTCCGCTACCTCGGTGGCAACGAATGCCCTGAACTGCCGGCAGAACTGGAACAGGTTAGCCAGCGCCAGGAAACGACGCCAGCGATCGGAAAATCCCGGCTTCTCGCGTTCTTGGGTAGAGTCAATCAGTCGCAACCAGACCTGAATTCGGTCGGTAACGCCATTAATCGCATCCGGTACTGACGCCAACACCAGTAGATCATCATGATCGGCGGCCAATCTCTCCGATACGACCCACTGACCTTCCGGACTCATCAACGGCATGGCGACTCCGGCGTGGTTCCGCCACTGGTCCATCATGACGGCCAGCCCGGCTTCCTCGCAGGCCGCACCGCTGCCTGCCAACAATTGCAGGGGCAGCATCAGGCACTCATCGGCTAACCGGGTCCAGCCGGAACGACCCGGCGACAATAAATAGGCTTTCATCTGGCTGAAGCCATCAGCGGTCGCGAGCGGTATATCCGGATATTGGACACCCTGTTGCCGCGCTGCAGTGAGTCGAGCAGGCAGGATTCTGGTGACGATATGCGGCTGAAGCAGGCCGACCGGCATCTGCGGTTGAGGATTCAGATCGTTCCAGGTGATGTTCCATACGCCATAACGCCCGCTGTCCAGGATGGCGCGGCGCTTCCTGAGGTCATCGGGCAAGCGGCTGTCGGCCTGGCCCGGCCGGACATGCGGTTCAAAGCCATCGGCGAAGATGGCGATGGGCTGTATCTCCGGATCGTCGGCGGACAGCAGGAAATCCGGCTGGCAGGGTATCGCGACGCCTTGCCACGGGCCAAGCTTCGGTTGCAACTCCAGTTCCCAGATGCGGGGATGATTCCCCACCCGGAAGCGGAACCCGAGTGCGCCCTTGATGATGGTTCGTGTCCATTGCCCGGTTTGACCGTTCCCACCCATTTCAACGAATTCCCGCAGTCGGTCAACCAGCCGCTTTTCCAGCAGGCTGCCGAACAGCGCCTTCACGTCAAGCTGGTCCAGGGTCTTGATGATCGATCGCCGGTTGCCGGCCTCGATCAACCGGGCGAGCAGTCTGATGCCCCGCTCCCGGCTGATCTGGTCCGATCGGTATTGAAGATGATAGGTGCGAATGCAGCGATAGCAGCCGTCGGGATCTTCCTGACCGTGTTGGCAGGGCAGGAGTCGGCAACTGCACGACTCAAGGGCGTCTCTGGCGCGACGGAGTAGATCCATGACGCCTTCGCCGGGCAGGCCGGAAGGATCATCACTCCCAGTATCCTGAAATAATGTTTTCAGGAAACCGGTGCCTCCAGGAACCGAATCCATCATCACCAGATAATGTTTGCGAAGCCCATCCTGATGTTGCGGCACGATCTGGGGAATGACTAGCAAATGGCCGGGGTTGCCCTGAAAGCGTAACCGCAACCCCAAAAAAATACAGGCAGTCAGTGTTGCGATGTCATCTTCGTCGACGTCGGGAAGGAGGATGCGAATCGCCTCGGAGCGGAGTTCACGGTACAGGTAGAACGATTCCCACTGATAGGCATCGCCTGGTTTGCCTTCACTCTGCATTTTCTCGGTCTTACGCCGCCCGGAGCAACTGCGTCGATGCTTGATCGAGTTTCGCTCACCATCACCATCCACCGTAACCCCACAATGGATGCAGGCTAGGAATCCGCTGTCTGAAACCTCCTGATCGACGCCGAACGGCAGGCTCCCGGACATTTCGGCAAAACCGGTATTGACCTGGCGCAGGGCCAGCGCCGCCCGGTATTCGATGCCGAAGGGTTCGGACTCGTCAGCCACCGCCCCGCTTGGCGCATCGAGGGTCGTATCAAAGCAGGGGATGATCCGATAGAAACGCTGTTCTCGTTCATCGGCCCGATCGCCGGACAGGCTTTCGTAATGCTCCATGTACGAGATCGCCTGGGACCGGGCGAATTCGAGAAACTGCTTGTGCTGGCTCCGATCCAACTGCGAATGGGCGTCGGCGGCATAGCCGCATTGTGGACACGCCGGGGAGGCGTCGGGCCGGTTGAGTTCTTCGAGCCGTCGTATATGTCCGCATTCGCCACAGATCGCCCATTGTTCCAGCAAGGGTTGTGTCGGCGAACCCAGCGCAAGTTGTTGAATTTCGAACACATGGCTGTGCGTGTAAAAGCGGTTGTGAGGCGCCAGTTCTCGCAACGCCGAACCCGCGCCCCGCACGATGTCATAGGCCTGTAGTTCGCGGTCATGGTTCTGACCCCGGGTGGGATGGTGGCTGTAGAGTACGCCATTGAAGTGGACGCCCCGCTCGGGGAAGGCATAGTTCGGCAGAAGGCCATATTCAATCAGGATTTCCAGGACAGCGGTGCGATCCATCGTCGTCTGTCTCCCGCGCAGAATCCGGCTTTCCTGTTCGATTTCCCGCAGGCTTTCCCAGTCGTCATGGCCCTCCGCTTCTTTCTTCTGATCAGCGAGACGTTTCCGCGCATTAACGATTGCCTGCCGCTGGCTATCGAAATCCCTGGCCGCTTTATGGATGCGTTCCCGCAAGACTTCAGTCCGGGTCTCTTGCAGGAACCGCTCTCGGGTATCTTCTCGTACATCGGCGCTGAACCGGGCCATGAACCGCCCTTGGAGCGCTGCTTCCCGCAGGACCATCCAAGCCAGGATCGATGACATCGGACCCTTGCCACTGTCGAGATCCTCAGCCAGTTGCTTGCCGGTGGTGGGTAGCGCCTGGATGAGGCTTTCCTTAACCACGCTGTCGAAGCAAAACGCCAGATACTGGCGCACCAGAACCGCGCTGGCATCCAGCCAACAACCCGGCGGTTCGATTTTGCCAGCCAGCATTTCGCCCGGACGACTGAAGAAGAACAAATCGTGGGGTCGTTGATTGATCACCGCCAGCACCAGCGCGGTCCCGGTGCTGCGCCCGGCGCGACCAATCCGTTGCAGGTAACTAGCGGTCGTGGGCGGTATTGAACAGAGCATAGTGCTGGACAGGTCGCCGATATCGATGCCCATTTCCAGCGTGGAGGTGGCGGTCAGCACGTTGGGATCATCGGCATGACCGCCGTGATTGAACTGATCTTCGAGCGACTCGCGTTCCTCTGTGGTGAGCAGACCGGTATGTTCCTGGGCGAACACCCGGCGCAACGCGCCCTTGCGATAGCGCTGCTGGTAATAGATCTGTCGATCGTTTGAACCGATCCGTTGATACTGACCGTGATCACCGCGATAGGTGAGCGATGGCGCGCCGTCCCAGTCGGCGGCTTCATGCAACGGACGGTACAGCCGTTGCCCGCTGTAATCGCACTCATATTGCACGCCGTCCGACCACAGGCGCGCGCTTTCGGCGGACAGGGCGATCAATCGCTGGTTGCCGTCGTGTTGCACTTCCCGCAGCAAGCCCGATTCACAACCCGCCTCAAGGAATGCTCGAATCAGGTCTAGGATCGAGGTTTCGGGCGTATGGGTGATCACCAGCGCCCGCAGCGCCCAGACGATGTGCCAGGGCGATAACTGGCCGGGTCGCGACGGCGCCAGTAGGTGATCATGATACCGGTGTGGAGCCAGAGCCATCAGCCGGGGCCAGTAGCGTCCGGCGGGCGGGAATAACTCCCGTCCGTGAACGACCCTGCCAAAGGGATATTTACCCCAATAACCCGCGAGTGCGTAGCTATCGAGATAAGGGTGATAGAGGCACCCGCGTTCGCGCTGGCGGTGCAGGATGCCGAGGATCCAGCGGCGGAGGCGGCGATCGCCCGCCTTACAGTCATCCGTCAACAGGGTCGGATCGATGGCGGGCAAGCGCCGACGAAGGAGCGCCACGGTGTTGTCAATGACCGTATCGTCCCAACCCAGCGTCGCACTGGCGTTGCCCTCCAGTGTGCGCCCGTGCGTGAGCATCAGGCTGAATTCGCTGCTCGCTTCCCAGGTGAGCCGTTGCTCGACGCCGACGCGCAGTGGGGTACCCGGAAGTGCGTCGGAGGCGTGTTGCCGATACGCGAGATAGGGTTCGTATTCGCGCAGATCGGGCGGCAGCAGGGTCGATATGGTTTCCCGGAGGCTGCCGGGGCGACCTGAAATTGGCTTGCTCCAGTAATCCAGTAGGCGAGCGCCGATGGTGGTGAGCGGCAGGCCGCTGGCGCCCGCCTCATCGATGACCCTCTGCACCGCCGTTCGCAGGGTGAAATGAAAAGTGCGGGCTGAAAAAAAGCCGGCTCGGTGGCTGGCATCCTGGACGCTGTCGGTAAAGGCTAGAAGTTTGGGATCGTGGTTCAGCACTGATCCGAAGAGTTCATCGATGGCGACACTGCCAATGGTGGCGGCCTGGGCACCAATAAACATCAGGGAACCATCGCTACGGCAATGGGGGCATTTGACCGCGCCCACCTCCTGCCCGGCGGCTTTGACGCGGGTGTCCCGGTTCATCTTGACGCGGAAGGTCGGACTGCCGGTTAGCGGGCACGGCCCCGGTCCCAGACGCAGCACCAGACTGTCTTTGGATAAATGCCACTGGGCGATGTCCAGCGCGCCCTGGGCCGGTTCTGCGTCGTCATCGGGATGCCAGGGACTGATAGCGACCATCCGCTTCGACATCGGCCCTTCAAATCCCCAGCCCTGATAAATCCGGGCGGCGTCGGCAATCAACTTGAAGCCCTGAACACCGCTCGCCTGGATGGGATTTTCCGAATCAGGGTCCACCATCGCCACCCAGACCGACTCGCCGCATTCCGTGCAGTGGGCGACTGGGAGAATACGCTGATCGGGGCGCTTTTCATCCAGCCAGCCGAAGACGGGCTGGTCGCTGACCAAGCGGCCCAAGCGACGGAGTTCCCGGATCCACAACTGCACCTGAGTCGGGGTCAGGGGACGGGGTTTTTCACTGCGACATTCCCGAGCCTGGGCGATCAGGGCGAAGAACGCCGATAGCACCGCACTACGCGCGCCAAATCCCTGAACCGAACGCAGGGAGAGTTCGGCGTCAGCCACTTGGTCGACCAGGTCAGGCCAGGCCAGCGGGCCGTCCCGAGTCGCTTCCAGCACACTGACGAACAGCGGTTGCGACTTGATCCAATGACCCAAGGCCAGCGTCCAGCGCGTTTCCAGCGTGTCATCTCCCGGCGGTAGCGGACCGGGGAACAGGGTTGTCCCATCGTCGGTCGGAAAGGCGGGTGCGCCAAACAGCGGGGCAATCCGGCGCGCGAATTCCGGGGCCGTTTCGCCCCCCCGCGCCAGGCAGTCGTCGGGGGCCGGGACCGGGGTAAAATCCGCCAGCGGCACCCGCATGATTTCCTCAACGGTAAGCCGGTCTTCGCCAATCACGCACTCCGGCTGGAGCGACTCCTCGAACAGCCGTCCGGCAAAGTCGGCCAAGCGCGCCAGCGGATCCTGGGTGGTTTCGTCGTCCCCGGCGGCGATCGTGGCGCTGGTCCCGACGCAGCACAACTCACCCTGGGCGATATCCAGCCGTTCTTTCAGCCGGCGGATGAGGCAGGCGACATCAGCTCCTTGCGCCCCGTCGTAAGTGTGCAACTCGTCCAGCACCAGGTAGCGCAACGTGCCCTTCTGGTTGAACCGCCAAATCGCCTTGTCCTTCGGACGCATCAACAGGAAATCCAACATTTTGTAGTTGGTCAGCAGAATATCGGGCGGTTGATCCTGCAGGGCTTGCTGGTCGGTAATCGCTCGATAGGCTTTCTCCTGATCACCCTCCATCTCGATGGTCATCTCGCGCAGGGCGCCTTCACTGATCCGGTTGGGATTGGTCGGATCGAAGCGGCCCGTGTAGAGGCCGACGCGAATCTGGGCCTTGCGTCCGGGTCCAGTTCCGCCACAGAGCCGTGGTGTTCTAAAAATTTCCTCGGCAAACCGCCCCGCCTGATCAGCGGCCAGCGCATTCATGGGATAGAGGATGATCGCTTTGATGCCTTTACGTCCGGCGAGGCGTTCGCGATAGCAGTGATCAAGGATGGGAACCTGAAAACACTCGGTTTTACCGGAGCCGGTGCCGGTGGTGACCAGAGTCGATACCGGCGTTTGTCCTTTCGAGGTGAGGCGTTGCCAAGCCAGCCATTGGTGGCGGAAGGGGAGAAAGGGCGCGGGCAGATCGAAGAAGTGGTTGCCGTGATCTGCAGCGGGCCGAAAGGGTCGGCGGATTTGTACCCACGGCCCCTTGAACAGACCGTTTTCCGGGTCGTTGATGAAGCGTCGGAGCGCCTCTTCTTCATCGCGGCGGCGAAAGTTAAACGTCGCCTCCAGGTAATGGAGAATTTGCTGGCGGATGTCTTGAGCGAGGGTGGCGGGGAGCATGGTTCCGGTTCAACAGGGATTGGGGATGGAATCGTTAGATCGGATCATCGATACCTGGCTCTGTATCTGTCGACTCCAATCCTAAGGCACTGACAAACTGTTGCTCCTCAGCTTTCAACCGGTCACGCCGCGCAGCGAGAAGATCGGAAATCGAACCTTGAGCGTCACTCGGCACGCCGAGTTGGGCTAGTAACGGGTTATCGGCTTCAACAGGACTGCCCGACGCTCTGCGCTGGAGTGCTTCGCGGTAACGATTGATCGACGATTTTTCCTCATTGATGGCCAAATGCCACCAGATCGAGCGCTTCCCACTGGGTTGCAACAAACCCATGGATGATCCGCCGGCCGCCAGGGCTTGATGCGCTGGTCCCTCTAAATCACCACGATCCTGGTAGCGCGCCATCAGTAAGGCAGAAGCCTTGGCACGGGCAGCTCTGAAATCGAACCGCGTCACGGGACGGACCTTCCTGGTCACATCCCGCTCCATGGCAAGCCAGTTTCCACCCTGGATCATATCGGCGAGCGCCGCACTGCTGCGGTCATAAATCGCCGAATTGACGCCGGCGAAAACCTCTCCATAGGTGGTCAACCATAACCAGCGCCCCACCGCCTCCAACGTCTCTGGTTTGGACAGGTCACTGCTATCAGATCCAAACCTGATCGCCAGGATCATGAGCTGCCAGGAGTAAGGGAGGGCTTCCGGTCCGTGGATACCGCAAGCCCGGCGGATGACCTTGGCTGCATCAGCTACGGCATTGAATGCCTTCGATATCAGATTGTTATCATCACGTAATCGATGGGCCAGCTTGTCCACCTCCAACTTGGACGGATGCTGTCCGGCCAAGGCAGCGCACACGCGAAGGACGTTTGAGTCAGGCACATCCTGCCACCCCAAGGGTTCCAGGTATTCGCTGCGATACTTCTCGAAGAGAGCCTGGGGATCGAATCCATCCTGGTAAGCCAGCGCGGCGACCATATTGAAGTCGCTCATCGGGACACCGCTGGAGTTGATTCGTTTAAAGCTTTCTGTAGCGTCTTCCAGCGAATCTGCAACCAGCACCGCAACCGGAATGCTGTATTCGCGCAGCCGATCCCGGAGCGCATCGGCCTCGGTAATTTGCGTGTCATTCAAGGGCGGCTGTCGATCCCGAAGCCATCGGTTCAGCGCTTTGCGATCCAGGACCGTATGCAAGGGAAGTTGAGTTAACGTCGGTTGCTGATCCCTCTTGAGCAGGATGAACCGATCGCGGCTTTTCGAGTTCTCCTTGAGCGGCTGCAAGTCGAAGACCCAAATCTCTTCGTCCCCGGAACCCGCAGAACCCTCGGGTACGCGGTTGACATCCTGGAGTTGCAGGTCAGAGATCAGCCCGGGTCCCAGGATCTGCACCAAGGTCGAGAGCCGCTGATGACCGTCGAGCAACAACCGTTGACCTTCACTGGCAACGACGTTTTGCACTCGAAATCCGCCAACGATATCCAGGGTTTTGATCGGCATTCGGGTGGACCAGAGCAGGATAGTCCCGATGGGAAACCCTCGGTAGAGACTATCGAGCAGGTCGCCGCGCCGCTCCGGAGTCCAAGTCGTTTCGGTGCCGGGCCGCTGAAACCGGGGTATTCGGATGTCTCCCGACAGAACCTCACTGACGATCTGGTACAGAGGTTGGATGTAAGGTTGTCGCTCGTAAAAGGGCACGCTGCACCTCGGATTACATGGCGGATGCGATTCGCTCGGCCAAATCAGTCATTTCGGGCCAGACGTTATCGTCCTCAAACCAGTCGTCCGGCCAGTTCGAGGCGGATGATGTCGCGAATTCGTTCTTAAAATATTCCATTTCCTTGAAATATCTTGCTTTGTCCAAGAGTTCATACGCATCGATGAGGCCGATCCGCCGTGTACGATCTTCAGGATCGGTGATGCGCGTATTGACGATCTGTCGCATGGCCTCGATCGGGAGGTAGTTTTCTTGATTCCGTCGCTTTAGCCGGTAGTGATGGTTTTTCATGCCGGCTCTGTCACAAGCTCCCTCCAGCAGCCTGGAGCCTTCGCCGGGCGTTTCCGCCCGATCGCCATCATGGTCATAAATCAGGAAATGAACCAACCGCCACAGCTCGGCAGGCAGTCCAAAGGCGAGGCGCGCATGGTCGTCCTGGCAGAAAAATCCGACCAGCGCAGTCATCACGGATAATCCGCAGCCATGCTCATAACGCAGTTCGCCACGCCGCTCCCAAGCTTCAAGTTGTTTGCGCCACACCGGTGGCATGACACGGCGGAGGAAGGCTGCATCGTTAATCTGATTTTCCAGCAGGATATGAAGCGGCTGCGCTACAGCGCGCACCGCATCTTCAAGGGACAGCCAGCAGCCTGAATGCTCGGCGCTGATATCCGTTGCGCTGACCAGCACCCTCTTAGCGCCACGAACGGCTGCGTTAACCGATACGCGGTCGGATCGCTCCCGCAGCATCGCGACCTCTGCCTGTAAGCGGTTCGGCAGCGATGCAATCCAAGCGTCGAAGTGGGGGGATCGGCGAGCGCCCCAAGGCATGTCGGGACTCGTGGAAACGATCGGCGTGTGCCGACGCAGCGCCGCATTGCGCAGCAGCGCCAGCCGGTCTACATCTCGGGATGTACCCGAGAATAATGCGTCGTCCATCCACACGATCATCGGGGCCGGTCCGGTTGCCAGCGCAGATCGAGGACCCGGTGGGCGAGTTCTTGCTCCTTCTCGAACACATCAGGCCGCCAACCCGAGAGGGTGGCATCTGCGTCAATACCTATCGTCGTCACGGTAGATGCGCCATCGGAACCTGATTCGACCCAGTGCAAACCTACCTGAGAGGGCGTTAATCTTCCCTCCAGCACGGCGACCTGCATTGCTCGCAACAGATAGACGGAATGTGTTTCCAGGATTATGGGAATGCCTTGGTGGATGGTCTCCACCAGTCGATCAAACAGGGCCACCTGGAGGGTCGGATGCAAGTGCGCTTCGGGTTCCTCCACGGCGAGCATGGACGGCGCGGCTGATATGTTGGTCTCAGCCCACAGGGCGCAGAGGAGAATCGGGAGCAGAGAGCGGAGACCTTCACCGGCCAAATGCAGGGGCAACCGCTCCCGACCTCGCGCGCCGTGGATCAGTTCCGGTTGGCCGGCGGCATTGGGACGCAATACGATCTCGTTGCCGAGTCCTTCCTGCTGGGCCAGCCAACGGGATGCAGAGCCGAATATCGATTGATTGGATGCCGCTCTGAGCCGGGCTGGAAGATCCGATCCGTCCGGGCTGCAACAGCGGGTCGGTCGGGCGCTGTCGCTACCGGTCAAACGATTGGCATACAGCCATTGCAGTTTTTGGAGGGGAGCGAGCGCCTCGCGAACGCGTTGGACCAGGGCTTCGGCCTGTTCAGGCAGGCCGCTGGGAAAGAGGCTGTCGAATTGCAATATGTCGGTCCAATCCTGTCCCCGATAGCTCCCCGCGTAGCTGGCGCTGATTATATTGCCTTCGTGCGTCTCCGGTCCCTCGGCCAGATCGACTTTGAACTTGTCGCCCTCGGACCCCGGCGTTACGCGCAAGCGGTTGACGATCAGTCCGTTCTTATCCCCAAACTGAATCTTGAACACAGAGTCGTTTGGTTGCCCCGGCGCCATCAACGTCAGCCAGGGGGAGAGGTTGAGCGCTCCCTGGCCCAACCAGCAGGTTTCCTTATAGGTGGCGCCGCGCAGAGCTGGACTTTGCAGATCGAGCGGACCCGCCCCCGCCTGCAACGAGTCAGCCAGCAGCGCCAGCATACGCAGCAAGGTGCTCTTGCCGGCTTGGTTGAAGCCATAAAGCAGCGTCAGAGGCCGAATGTCGATGCTTACCTCATCCCGAAAGGCACGGAACCCATGCAGCTTAAGGGTGAACAGCCGGTCGGATGAGTTGGGCCTGGGCGAGGCACTGATCACGGCGGCTGATCCCAGGGATTAATCAACATCAGCGGGGCTGCTGCAAAGTCCCGAACGTTGCGCGTGACTAGAGCCAAGCCGTGTTCGACCGCCGTTGCCGCAATGATCGAGTCGAAGGCCGCCATGGGCTTGCCTACGGCTTCAAGCCGAGCGCACATCTCACCCCAGTAGCCGGCGGTGTCCACCGTAAAGGGTAAAACCCGGTTGCCAAGACTTGCTTGAAGTTGATCCAGCCAGATAGACAATGCGCTTTTACGCCGCGAGGTGGGCAGTTTGGCAACACCGCGTCGCAATTCCCCCAATGTCATCGCCGCAACAAACAGATCGTTCTCCGCCCGCGCATTGACCCAGGCCAACACGGTGTCACTGGGCGCCGGTTTGACAAATTCCGACAACACGCAGGTATCGAGCAGATATTTCACAAGTCGATCTCCCGCACCGGTTCAGCCGAGCGTTCTAGGTCCAGCGGTTCGCCACGCGGTGCATTCCGCACCACCTCCTGCAACGACAGTTTGGAATGCATCCGGCGAAATTCAGGCGCGGCAATAACGACCACGGCCTCGGCCCCGCGCCGCGTGATCAGTTGCGGACCTTCCGTCAGAGTGCGATCCACCAGCTCGCTGAAACGGCTTTTGGCTTCCTGTAATTGCCACGTTTGCATGAGAGAATCCTCCTGCTGAAATCAGCAGCTAGTCAGTCTGGTCAGTTTGTTCGGATTTTGTTCAACCGTCAATCCATCATTGGCCAGCCATCGCCTTAAAAAACCCATACGCCACCCGGTAATCGTCTTCCCGATCCACCGGAGTGAACGGCGGGTGAAAAGTCCGGGTGACCGTCCGGCGGCCATGGTCAATCGGCCAGTTTACGGTGATGGGGTCGCCGTCATAGGCCAGCGCCGCCTCGCGGAAGTCGAGACTGGGCAGCCGTGCCTTCAGCACGTCACGCAATTCCTTGGCGCCGGGGTCTTTGCGGGTAGTGGT
>JAIFNF010000050.1:0-3971 GCA_020047885.1 Gammaproteobacteria bacterium
AATAACGCTAATTAAAGGAACACACAATGGAAATCAAGAAAGTCGGTGTCATGGGCTGTGGAGCAATGGGACTGGGCGTCGCGCAGGTTTGCGCACAGGCCGGCATCCCGACGGTTGCAGTCAAGGCGACTCCGGGTTCGACAGACAAGATTCGGGCGGGCCTGGACAAGTCGCTGGGCAAAATGGTCGAACGGGGCAAGATGGCGGCTGAGAAGAAGGATGCTGTGCTCGGCCTGTTGCATTTCACGACTGACGAGGCCGAAATTGCTGATTGTGATCTGATTATTGAATCGATTATTGAAGATCTGGACACCAAAAATGCGCTGTTCCGGCGGTTGGAAGGCATCGTGTCCCCGCAAGCACTGTTGACGACCAATACCTCAACGCTGTCGGTCACGGCGATGATGGCGGTCTGCAAGCATCGGGAGCGGGTCGCGGGCCTGCATTTCTTCAACCCAGCACCGGTGATGAAACTGGTGGAAATTATCCATGCCTTTGAGACCTCGGATGACACGGTTAGCACGCTGGATGCGTTCTGCAAGAAGCTCGGCAAGGATCCGGTGATCGTTCAGGACACGACGGGCTTTATCGTCAACCGGTTGCTGACGCCCTACATGCTCAGCGCTATTCGCCTGCTGGAGATGGGCACGGGTAACATTGCCGACATTGACCACGCGATGAAATCGGGCGCGGCACATCCAATGGGGCCGTTTGAATTGGCGGACTATATTGGCTTGGATGTGGTGGAAGCGATGACGATGAATATCTACCAGGATATGCATCAGCCGCACGTCTCGCCGCCGCATACCCTGACGCGCCTGGTGCAACTGGGCTATCTAGGCCGCAAGACCGGCAAGGGCTTTTACGACTACTCTGTCAAGCCGCCCATCGCCAATCCGCAACTCCGGCACCCGGTCGCCTGATCATTCGGGTTAGGAATTCCCCTTTCTGGGGTCAGGAGGGGAATCCAAAAATCTGGTGATCAACGGGCGAGGGATAAAGGCGATCCCCTGACTTGATCCCCGCTCCAGCCAGACCTAACAATTTTAGCCACGGAATGACACGGAATGACACCGAAAAATACAGAATTTTCCGTGTTTTTCCGTGTTTTTCCGTGGCTAATCTTTGGAATAATGATCAACACTTGGAGTCCCGTCGCTATGCCTGATCTGACCCTGACTGAACAACTAACAGCGCTGATTGCCGCCCGGCCAGTAGCGCCGACGGACCTGGAGCAGGCGGCGTTGCTGACGCTGGATGCGCTGGCCAACGCGCTGGCCGGTCGCGCCACCGAGCCGGGGCAGATTTTGCAGAAATGGGCGGCGGCCACTGCCGCGACCGATGCGGAACGCAGCGCTTTTTTACTCGGTTCGCTGGTTCATATTCTGGAAACCGATGATCTGCATCGGGCATCTGTGGTGCATCCGGGCTGCGTCGTGGTGCCGGCGGCATGGACAGTGGCCTTGCGGGAAGGGTTGCGCGGTCACGCCATGCTCAAGGCGGTGCTCTGGGGCTTTGAAGCGGTGACCCGGGTGGGGATGGCGGTCGGTCCGGCGCATTATCGCATCTGGCATAACACTGCGACCTGTGGCCCCTACGGTTCAGCGATGGCGGCAGCGGCGTTGTTGCACCTCAGTCCGGCGGCGACGGTTCATGCCCTGGGCAATGCCGGCACCCAGTCGGCGGGACTCTGGCAGTTCCTAGAAGCCGGCACCATGACTAAGCATCTCCATGCCGGCCGTGCTGCGGAGGCGGGGGTATTGGCCGCTGATCTGGCGCGCTTCGGCTTTACCGGCCCGCCGAATATCCTGGAAGGGGCCAAGGGCTGGTTCACCGCGGCCTGTCCCGACGCCGATCCTGGCGCTGTGACCCGCGATCCGGATGCGCCCTGGCAGTTGCTGCAAACCTCGATCAAGCCCTGGCCCTCCTGTCGGCATACCCACCCAGCGATTGACGCCGCACATGAACTGCGGCGGCGGGTCGTAGCCGGCAACGTGGAACGGATTGAAGTAGAGACCTATCAGGCGGCGCTGGAGGTCTGCGACCGGCCCTTGCCGCAGAGCGATTATGAAGCCAAGTTTTCGCTCCAGCATTGCGTGGCCGCGGCGCTGACCCGGGAACAGGTGAATTTTGCGGCCTTTGACGCGACGGCGCGGGCAGACTTAGCGGATTTGCGGGCGCGGGTGTCGCTGCAACTGGCAGAACCCTATGCTTCAGCGTATCCACGCGCCTGGGGAAGCGCCGTCACGGTCACTCTGCACAGTGGCGAGCAGTTGACGGTGCGGCGTACCCACGCCAAGGGCGATCCGGAGTCTGCGCTGACGCCGGTAGAGTTGATTGCGAAGGCGCGAATGCTGATGGTGTATGGCGGCGTTCGCGAACCCGATCGGTTGATCGACGCAATTTTGGCGCTGTCGGACGATTCACCCTTGCCGCCCCTGCCTTGAAAACGCTGTTTTTTGCGCAACGCAACAAAAATTGATGGGGTAAATTGTTGTTTTTAAAATTAAATGTTGTTTTTTGCCGAAAAACAACGAAAACCAGTATCTTTTTTCTAAATGCTCTGTTAGAATGTTTCCCGTGTAGCAGGCCTTCGATGGCTTCTCCTCAGTCTGCCGCACATCCTCCTTTGGTGGTTTTTGGCCGGACTCCGTGTCCGGCCTTTTTTATGCGCGGCAATAAAAAACCCCGCAGTCTGCGGGGGCTGGATTACCGATCAAAACCGGCTTTGATCAATCATCGCCGGACATGATGCCCAGGATTTGCAGCAGGCTGACCAGCAGATTGAAGATCGTGATGTACAGGCTGACGGTCGCCATGATGTAGTTGGTCTCACCGCCATGGATGATCTCGCTGGTTTGCCAGAGGATCATCCCGGACATCAGCAGGATGAACATCCCCGACACCGCCAGCGATAGCATCGGCATGTTGAACAGCATTCCACCCAAACCGAGCAGGAACGCGACCAGGATGCCGACCATCAGGAAGCCGCCCATGAAGCTGAAATCCTTGCGGCTCATCACCGCATAGCCGGACAGCGCCAGGAAAATTACGCCGGTGCCGCCCAGGGCAGTCATGACGACCTGCGAACCATTGGGCAAGCTCAGGTAAAAGTTCAGGATCGGTCCCAGCGTGTAGCCCATGAAGCCGGTCAGGGCGAATACTGCCGCCAGACCCCAGACGCTGTTGCGCAGGCGGGTGACGACGAACAGCAATCCAAAATAGCCGCCGAGTGTGATCAGAAAATGCAGCGGTGCGGCGTTGGTGGCCATGGCGACGCCCGCCGTCAGGCCGCTGAACAACAGGGTCAGCGACAACAACAGATAGGTGTTGCGTAGCACCTTGTTGGTGGCTGGCGCTTCATCGGCTACCAGGGTGACCGGCGCTTTGGCCAGTAGGTCGTTGCTCTGCATCATCGTCGGAAGAACCTCCTCAGGTGTTGGAACTGTCGATATTGACCATGGGCGGGCGGCAAGGGTTCACTGCAGAATAACCACATCACCCGGTAAAGCATCCAGTTGTTCCATGATATAGGGATTGGGAAGGCTTTTTCAAAGTCTTCCGCCGCGTTTGAGATCGAGATACTGATTCACCATGGCCACCGACAGGCGGTGAGGCGGGGTATCGAGAACCATGCCACCCAAGTGACGGAGTTCCTGCTGTACCCGCTCGCGTTGCAATTGGTAATGACACACGGTTGCGTATAGCTGGGCCTCGGGCAGGTCGTGAATCGGCCGAGTCAACAGTTCATCCAGTACCGGTTCGCGCAGATTGGCGATCAGCACCAGATGCCGACGGCACAGTAGCGCGATGGCTGGGCGCAGGTCGTCCTGGTCTTCGTCGCGCAGGTTGGTCAGCAGCACAATCAGTGCCCGCTTGCGTTGCCGGGTTAGGGTCAGATGCGCCATTTCCGCATAATCGGGTGGTGCCAGGGTGGGTTGCAGGTCATAGACGGTATTAATGAGCGGCGT
>JAIFNF010000050.1:3987-7205 GCA_020047885.1 Gammaproteobacteria bacterium
CTTTGCACCCCCACGGCATCGCCCTGCCGCAGCGCGACATAGGCCAGCAGGATCAGCGCGTTAAGGGCGTGATCGAAGTGGCTGAGATCATCGTCCTGGGCGCGCATCCGCCGACTGCAATCCAGTAAAAACAGCACGGTTTGCTGACGTTCCTCCTGATATTCGCGGGCGATCAGTTTGCGAGTGCGGGCGGTGGCTTTCCAGTCAATCTGCCGCAAGCTGTCGCCGATCCGATATTCACGCAGTTGGTGAAAGCTTTGACCTTCACCGCGCCGTCGCCGCTGGTGAATGCCCATCAACGCTTCACGCTGTTCCGACGCCAGGCGGATGTAGCGGGCGATAGCGGCGAAATCGGGATAGACGCGCACGGTCGCCGGTTCGCCCAAGGCATCATCGCGTTGCCAAAGCCGCTGCGGCGACGCTTGCCAGATTTGCACCGGGGCGAATGCCCATTCCCCGCGCACGACCGGACGCAGGCGGTAAGTGAGTTCGGCCCAACCGTTAGCATCCACGGTCAGCGATTGTGGCAGATCGGCGCAGTCGGCGGCGGCAGTCGGATAGTGGTCGAAGGCGGTCAGGACGATGGATTGACGGGATGGATTGTTGAACCGCAGCCGAATCGGTTGCCAGACGCCCAGTGGCAGAGCGGGCGGCATTCGGCGTTCAACTTGTGGCGATGGTTGGCGATGGAGACGAAAGGCGTCCCATATGGCCATGATGAGTAGCAGACTGCCAGCCAGCAGCCAGTACCCGGTCAGTTCGGGCTGGAACGCCGGGGCCAGACCGAGCAGGGTCCATCCGGTCAGCCAGCGCAGCAGGCGGGGAGTGGGACTGAGGGAGAGGTGCATGTTGAAATAGCCTCAATCATTGAGAGGCTGGGACTGGTTCAGTCCCGGTATGCTTTCCAACCGCCAGTGTGCCAGCGCCCAGGTCAGAATGTCCTGGGGTGGCGCGGTGGCCAGTTCCGGCCATGGCTGTTGCCCGAGGAACTGCAACACTTTCCACAGGGCCGAACCGGGGTTGCGGTCGTCGATGGGTGGCGCGTGGGTTTGCTTACTCAATTTATTACCCTGGCTATCTACTGCAATCGGCAGATGGCCGTAGCGTGGCGTGGGCAGTCCCAGCACACGTTGCAAGTAGAGTTGCCGGGGGGTGGAATCCAGCAGATCACTGCCGCGAATGACCTCGGTGATGCCCTGATCGGCATCGTCAACGACGACGGCTAACTGATAGGCAAACAGACCATCGGCGCGGCGGATCACAAAATCGCCCACCTCATGAGCCAGTTGCTGGCGGTACTCGCCCTGAATCGCGTCCTGAAAGGTCAGCCACGCGTCGGGTAATCGCAGGCGTATTGCACAAGGCCGATCCGGATGCCGAGGACTGTTGCGGCAATAACCGGGATAAATTGGTGCGCCCGCCCGCCCGCGTGGACGATTCGCCAACTCTCGCCGGGTGCAGGAACAGGGATAGGCCAGTCCGGTGCGCTGTAATTCCTCCAGCGCCGCCTGATAACGCGAAGTGCGCTGACTTTGATAAAGAACCGAGCCATCCCAGAGCAACCCGCAACATTCCAGCGTCTGCAAAATCGCCTCCGCGGAACCGGGTACCGTGCGGGGAACATCCACGTCTTCCATCCGCACCCGCCACTCACCGCCTTGGCAACGTGCTTCCAGAAAGCTGCCCAGCGCGGCGACCAGCGAGCCAAGATGCAGTGAACCGGTCGGGGAGGGAGCAAAACGACCGCAAACCCGCTCTGTCGGGCGGGTTTCGCCCATTACCATCGATCAGTTCCTCATCATAAGGCAAATGCGGTAGAGGCAGTTCCATCTGAAGTTGCCTTTCCAGTACCGTTTTTCATCACCTACGCCCTCTCCCATTGCGGGGGAGGGCGTTACTTGGGGAAGGACGAAGGGACTACCGCGGAGCCAGTTGCAGCCGGTCGCCAACGAAGTCTTCGCCGACCTGTATCCACTGCTGCCGGTTATCCGGGACGCTGCGAATCATCAACCAGGGCCAGTCACCCGACTCTGGAGCCGTGACCCGAGGTACGGATTCGCGGATACCGGATCGGAGCCAGACGCCATTGTTGAAGGCGTTGTTGACCGACTGCCCAAAGAACATACCCACCGGGTTGAAGTCCAGCTTCATCACCGTCGCCTGGTTGGTATTGGTCGTCCGCGTAGCCATGGGTCGGTTCGAGTCACCGCTGAGTGCAACCAGTGGGCCGGGAGACCGAACAGCCAGTCCAGACCAACCCCCCGATTCGCCCATCCGTTGCAGGATGACCTCGCCCAGTAAGGTGTCGACCGCGATGAACCCAACGCAGGTCACTTGGCGCGGGGTGACACCCGAGAGCGGCCGTTCATCGCGGTCGTACACTACAGCGTTGCCGCGGGGTGCCGTCAACAGAACTTCGGTAGTTAGATCGCCGCGATGCTGATGCCGCGGACCCACGACCGCCTGCCCATTGACCACCGTCGAATTGGCCACCGCCGCCGCCGGGAAGGTGACCGCGTGGCCGATCGGTGTGACAAAAAACCGGGTGCCGATGCCGTGCGCCGACGTGTCCGCCCGTGGCATGATCGCCACCGGGAGCGCTGGACTGGCCCCTCCGTTCAACGCCGCAACCGTCAAATCACGACGCCCAGCCAGCACTTCGCCGACTTGTTCCGCCGCATCCTCAAACGGATAGAGCGTATCGGCCGGGTTAGTCGGCTCCAGTTCGGTCTGCGGTGCCGCATTGTAGGCCGCATAGCCCCAAGCGGCCCCCTGCGCGAAATCGAACAACATCATCTCACCGGCCAAGGAACCCTCAAACGGCTGGTTGGGAGCCGATTGATTATCCACGATCAGGAAGCCACGCGCCGGCTTGGCACCCGCCAGCATGGCAAAAGACTGGTCGTAACGGGCATTGCTCTGACGGTCAGTCGGTTCGAACATCACCCCCAACTCGTCGCCAAGCTGACCCCCGAGGTCGAATGTCACCAAGTCATTGGGGCTGGTCGGCTGATCAAAGTCGAACTCGTCACACGGATGTAATGCAGTGTCTGCTGCTTTGATGATTGCGGATCCCGTTCAGCTTGGTTAATGACCGAGACGATGGATGTCACTGTGTCGCTGACCACGAAGTATGGGAACAGCAGCGCATCAACTTTGATGAACGGCAGCGGCTCGGGGATCGGGGGTACCGGGGTCGGAGGTACCGGAGGTACCGG
>JAIFNF010000183.1 GCA_020047885.1 Gammaproteobacteria bacterium
TTGCGCACAACGCATTCCGCGAAGCGGCGGCGGTGGTCAATGAGTTGCGGGAAGAGGGTCAAGTGATGGAGAAGACCGTGGAAACCCAGGGCACCATCGGCGATGATGAACAGATGGTGGTGTTCCTGCTGGTCAAGGAAGAATTCGGCGTACCCATTGACTCGGTGCAAGAGATCGTTCGGGTGCCGGAGCAGTTGACCCATGTTCCCAAAGCGCCGGAGTTCATCGAAGGCGTGATCAACCTGCGCGGCACGGTGTTGCCGGTGGTCGATCAGCGGCGACGCTTTGGCCTGCCGACCATGGAGCGCAATGACCGGCAACGGATCATGGTGTTCATGATCAATGGCGTGCGCACCGGCTTTATTGTTGACTCGGTAAGCGAAGTGCTGAAAATTCCGCGCCAAGCGATTGAAGAAGCGCCGCATCTGTCCGATGAAACCGCCCGGCTGATTCGGCGAGTCGCCAACCTTCAGCAGCAGAAACGCATGATCCTGCTGCTGGATGTGGACAAACTGCTGGAAGGCGGTGAAGTCCACGCTCTGAAACAGGCGATGCGGTAAGCAAAGTCGCTACTCACTCCCCTCTCCCACCGGGAGAGGGGTTGGGGGTGAGGGCGTTTTGCCAGCGCCTGAAATTGCAACCACCCAAACCTATCTCATACAAAAAATGAGCAAAATCAAAGTCCTGATTGTTGATGACTCCGCCCTGATGCGCAAGCATCTCACCCAGTTGTTCGAGAGCGAGGGCGATTTCACCATTCGCGCGGCCCGCACCGGCCTTGAAGCCCTGCACGAACTGCCGGGGTTTGAGCCGGATGTTGTCACTCTGGACATCAACATGCCGGAGATGGACGGTCTGACGGCGCTCAGCCGGATCATGATCGAACATCCCTGCCCGGTGATCATGGTGTCCTCGCTGACCGAAAAGGGCGCACTGGCCACCCTGGAAGCGTTGAGCCTTGGCGCGGTGGACTACATCTGCAAACCCGGCGGCACCATCTCGCTCAGCATCGACGTCATTCACGCCGATCTGATCGCCAAGGTGCGCAGCGCGGCCAAAGCCAAAGTCCGCAAAACGCGTGGCCTGGCGGATCGCATCCGTCAGCAAAATCGCCTAACCAGCGAATCGATCGCCAAAAAACCGGAAGCGCGGCCGCGTGCGAACACCCCCATCGGCGTGGTAGTCATTGGCGTGTCCACGGGCGGTCCCCGCACCCTGGAAGAAATCCTGCCGCGCCTGCCGGCTGATTTCCCCTGGCCGGTGGTCGTCGCCCAGCACATGCCCGCCAATTTCACCGGTCCCTTCGCCAACCGCATGGGCACCCTGTGCAATATCCCGGTTCAGGAAGTGAAGAAGCCCACCCTGATCGAACCCGGCAACGTCTACATCGGGCGCGGCGGCGCGGATGTCATTCTCGGGCGGCGCCCCAACGGCATCGTCGCCCTATCGCAACCGGAAAATTCGGCTTACCTGTGGCATCCCTCGGTGGAACTGCTGGTGCGCAGCGCCCTGGAGCACTATCCGGCTGAACAGATTATCGGCGTGATGTTGACCGGGATGGGCTATGACGGCGCGGACGCCATGACCGAAGTCCGCCAGCGCGGCGGTCGCACCGTCGCAGAATCCGAAGAAACCGCGGTGGTGTTCGGGATGCCCGCCGAACTGATTAGCCGCAACGGTGCCACCGTCATCGCTCCCTGCGATCAGATCGCCAAACATGTGCTGCGCTGGCTGTATTAAAGGTACCCCAACATGACGCTCATCAAGAAACACGAAGCCACTGGCGACGCTCCTAAAGAGCACCGCCATCAATCCCGCGACCGGGCGGGTCTGCTGCAACAACTCGCAGCAGACGCCGCCGACCAGCGGCGCTGGGCAGCACTGGATCTAGCGATCTTTCCCGATGCGGCTGACGCGCTCTGCGACCGCCTGGAGCAGGAAACCCAAACGCCGGTGCGCGAGGCCATCCTGACCAGCCTGATCCAGATCGGCGGTAATCCGGTGGTCTGCGGGCTGATGCCACTGTTACACAGCGAGGATGCCGCGTTGCGTAACCAGGTCATCGAGGCTTTGCAGCAGTTACCCGAAGCCGTGTCGCCCTACATGGAACGGATGTTGGTGGATGAAGACACCGATTATCGGATTTTCGCTATCAATGTGCTGGCCAACCTGCGCCATCCCCAGGCTCCGGTCTGGCTCCAGGGCATCATCGAGCGCGATGACAATATCAACGCCTGCGCCGCGGCGGTCGATGGGCTGGCCGAGATCGGCACACCGGAGGCGATTCCGGCGCTGACAGCGCTACCCGAACGGTTCGCTGATGACCCGTTTATGCAGTTTTGCACCCAAACCGCCATTCGCCGGATTCAGGGCCATGGTGCCTGAACCGTGCCTCCAGCCACAGGAGCGATCCCCTTGAATGCGCCCGTGCCCCTCGCGATCACCGAAGAGGAATTCCAGAAATTCCGGGATTTTTTTTATCGGAAAACCGGTATCCATTTTGAGGAAAACAAGCGCTATTTTGTGGACAAGCGCCTGATCGACCGGATTCTGGCCACGAATAACACCAGCTTTCGTAATTATTTCGTCATGTTGCGTTTCGAGACCACAGGTAAGGAGCTGCAACAGCTTATCAATATCATGACGGTCAACGAAACCTATTTTTTCCGTGAAGAATATCAATTCACCTGCCTGGTGAATTCGATCCTGAATGAACTGGTGACCCAAAAGCGGCCCAGTGAACCAATCCGGATCTGGTCGTTACCGAGTTCTTCCGGGGAGGAGCCGTATTCGCTGGCCATTTATCTACTCGAATACTGGCCCAGGGTTGATGACTACAACATTGAACTGATTGCTTCGGACATCGATACGACCATGTTGGAGAAGGCGCGCCAGGGTTGTTACGACCAGCGGTCGATCGCCCATCTGCCGCCACCGTTGTTGCGCAAGTACTTCACCGCGCTGCCGGGCGGGACTTATCAGATCAACGATGACCTCCGCCAGTCGGTCGATTTTACCCAGGTCAACCTCTCCGACCTGGCGCAAATGCGCGCCTACCGCGATTTTGACGTGGTGTTCTGCCGCAACCTGTTGATCTATTTTGACGATACCTCGCGGCGTATTGCTGCCGAAACGCTGTTTAACGCCCTGCGCCCTGGTGGCTTTATCTGTCTGGGACATTCGGAATCCATGAGCCGCATTACCCCGCTGTTCAAGGTTCGCAAGTTCCCGGAAGCCATCGTTTACCAAAAACCGCGATAGCCGCTGCGAGTCGCCATCGGGAGTGCTGAAAGATGAAAAAGATTCTGGTTGTTGACGACGCCGCCACGGTGCGGATGTATTACCGGCAGGTGCTGGAAGCCGAGGGCTTCGCGGTTGAGGAAGCCGGCAACGGCTATGAGGGGCTGGAAAAGGCGCTGACTGACGCTTTCGATCTGTATATCGTGGATATCAACATGCCGAAAATGGATGGGTACACGCTGTTGCGGGCGATCCGTCAGGAGCCGACGATTTGCGCCACACCGGCGATCATGATTAGCACTGAAGGCCAGATTCAGGACGCCAACGCGGCTTACGCTGCCGGCGCCAATCTGTACTTCAACAAACCGGTGCGCCCGGAGTCGCTGATCACCACAGTCCGCTTGTTGACCGGGGAGCGCCGCGCATGAGTCCGTTACTGGCGCAATTTATCGCCGAAAGCCGCGATCAACTGGAAATGACCAGCGCCGGCCTGCTGGCGATTGAAAATAATCCCGAGGATCTCGACAAGCTCAACGAAATCTTCCGGGCGGTTCACACCATCAAGGGCAGTTCCGGCCTGTTTGAAATCCGCCCGGTCACCATCCTGGTTCACGCCGCCGAAGATTTGCTCGACACCCTGCGTTCTCAGGAATTGCGCCTGAATCGGGGCATGATCGACCTGCTGCTGGACGCCTTTGATCAGGTCAACTGAATCCCTGCCGGATGAATTTGAAACCACCGCCCGCACCCTCAGTGCCCCGCTGCGGGCGTTCCTCGGTGACCGGCCACGGGATGAAGCGGCTCCAGCCGTCGCTGCGCCAACGTTCGCCGATCTGGACTGGCTGGGGCAACTGCTCGAAGACGACCGCGCCATTCTGTATGCACGGCTCGCGGGTACCGGTGCACGGCTCACGCTGTTCCGCTACACGCCCGACGCCCAATGCTTTTTCAGTGGCGAAGACCCGTTCCATCTGGTGCGCCAGGCTTCGGGACTGGAACTGCTGGCCATGGGACCAACCCAACCCTGGCCACCGCTGGCCGAGATGGACGCCTATCAGTGCCTGCTCCGTTTCGAGGGCGTTGCCAGCGGCCCCTTTGCCGAACTGGCGACGCTGTTTCGCTATGTTCCTGATCAGATCATCCTGCTGGAAACGCCGCCGGAAGTACTGATTGTGCCGACGGGTCGCTGCGACGCCAATGCGGATTATGAGGGCTTTGTGGTCGAGGCGTTGTCGCTGGTCGATCAGGAAGACTGGGCTGCGCTGCGCGGTATCGCCGACGCTTTGCTGGAACACTGCGAGCCGGAGGCGTGGATCGCTTCGACGTTGCGCTGGCTGCGCCGACTGCTGGATCAATCGGCTGCCGATGTGACCCTTCGTCCCCTGCTGGAGGCGATGCGTACTCAGCAGGGACCGGACTGGCTGGCCATCCTGAGCGCCAGTGAGGCGGAAGCCGGTGGATCGACCGCTGCGGCGTTCCATACACTGGCCGTACCCCGCGCCTTGAATGATGCCGAACGTAAGGCATTTCAGCACATCATCGCCGAGCAGTCCCGCATTCTGGAAATGCCCGTCGCGCCGGAAGCCTGGACAGGACGCCTGCTGTCCATCTGCACCGCGATTGGCAACAGTTTGCGGTATGCCGGGCGCGACCATCTGCTGGAAGAACTCGAAGAGCTTCGGGAGACCGCCCGCGAAACCCGGGATTCCGGTGCCTTGCGCAGTCTGTTGGCGCAGTTAACCGAAGCGGCCGACGAAGAAGCCGCGGAAAATGCGCCTGCGGCGATCGTGCAAAAGGCCAAACCCACGGAAGAACCGACGGGCAGCGAAAAGCAAGCGATCAAAACGCTCAAAATCGACCAGCACAAGGTTGACCGGCTGATGGATTTGATCGGCGAACTGGTCGTCGCCAAGAACAGCCTGCCCTACCTAGCGCAACGGGCGGAACGGGTCTATGGCAATCGCGATCTGGCCCGCGAGATCAAGGAACAGTACGGGGTCATCAATCGCATCGCCCAGGATTTGCAAAGCGCGATCATGCAGGTGCGGATGATGCCGGTCGGCCATGTCTTCCAGCGCTTCCCCCGATTGGTGCGCGATTTATCCAAGAAGCTCGACAAGAAAATCCAGTTGATCGTGAGCGGGGAAGACACCGAAGCGGATAAGAACATCATTGAAGGTTTGGCCGATCCGTTGATTCACATCCTGCGCAACAGCATCGACCATGGCGTTGAGCCGCCCGAGGAGCGGTTGCTACTGGGCAAGCCGGAAGACGGATCCATCCGCGTCAAGGCTTACCAGGACAACGACAGCGTCGCCATTGAAATCACCGATGACGGTCGGGGCATCAATGCCGCTGCGGTGCGGAACAAGGCGGTGCAGCGTGGATTAGTGAGCGCGGAACAGGCCGAGACCATGAGCGATCATGACGTTATCCAACTCATTTTCGCCCCCGGACTATCCACCACGGAGCAGGTCTCGGACATTTCCGGGCGGGGCGTCGGGATGGATGTGGTGCGCACCTCGATCGAGAAAGTCGGCGGTACAGTAACCTTGCACAGTCAACTCGGCAAAGGTACTGATCTACGGCTCACCTTGCCGTTGTCCATGGCGGTCACGCACGTGATGGCGGTGGAGTTGGATGACAAACCGCTGGGGGTTCCCATGGATCTGGTGGTGGAAACGGTGCGGCTCCCCCCTTCAGCGATTTATTCCATCAAACATCGGGAAGCCTTTATGCTGCGCGATCAACTGGTGCCGCTGGTGGCCAGCGAGGCGGCCTTGGCGATCCTAGTGGTGCGGGTGCATGGTGAAAACGTGGGCATTGTGGTCGACGACTTCCGCGAAGGCATGGAAGTGATTCTCAAACCCATGGAAGGCGTGCTGGGCAGTCTGCGGCAATACGCCGGCACCGCGTTGTTGGGCGACGGTTCGGTGATGCTGGTGATTAACCTGAAGGAGCTGATCTGATGCCGATCAACATGATGAAAAACGTCGCCTGTTTCAAGGGCGTCTGCACCGTCGAGGAAGCCGAGCCGCTATTGCAATGGTTGCAGGATCAGCAACGCGCCAAGGTGAAATTGAAGGAATGCACGCATTTGCACACGGCGATCCTGCAAGTGTTACTGGCGGCCAAAGTGATGGTGACGCTGCCGCCGGATGATCCCGACCTGGCACGATGGTTAATGCCCGCGTTGAAAAATGGGCGGTCAGGGTAGCCGAATTCGGGAACGGGTCTGAATCACGGATTCAACGGATTATGGGATGACAGGAAAAATCTGTGGAATCGGCATCATCCGTGGTAATCCCTGGTTCAGACTGAGGAGGCAGCTCCCCGATGTCCTTGAGCGGCCATACCGTAATCCGTTCATGCACCGGATAACGATGCTGACCGGGGTACACGACCCAGAGATGCTCCAGATCCAGATCGTCAAGCGCCACGCGCTGTGAACGGGTTATTTTTGGCGCTTCGTTGAATTTCACCTCGATGCCGTAACGCCGGCCCCGATGAAAAAACAGCAGATCGAGTTCAGCGCCGCCCTGCGTTGCCCAGAAATACGCCTCGGCGGGACGCAGCGTCTGCCAAAGCTGCTCAATCACAAAACCTTCCCAGGATGCGCCGACTTTCGGATGAGCAGTCAGGCTTAACCAGTCAGGAATATTGAATAGGGCATGCAACATCCCGGAATCACGAAGATAAATTTTCGGAGCCTTCACCTGGCGCTTGCTGATGTTTTCATACCAGGGCTGCAACTGCCGAACCATATATGTTCCGGTCAACAGATCGAGATAGCTGCGAACGGTCTTGTCAGACAGCCCCAGTGCGCGCGCCAGCTCGGAAGCATTCCAGTACTGCCCATGATAATGCGCCAGCATGGTCCAGAATCGCCGCATAGCCGGCGCGGGAATGGCAATGCCCAGTTGCGGAATGTCGCGCTCCAGGAAGGTGCGGATAAAGCCCTCGCGCCACGCCAGACTGTCCTCGTCGGAGGCGGCCAGGAAGGAACGGGGAAAGCCGCCACGCACCCAGAGCGATGGCCAGGGGTCCTGACCCGTCTCCGCCAGGGCAAAACCGCTCAACTCGATAAATTCCACGCGGCCAGCCAGCGTTTCCGCGGCATTTTTGAGGAGCGTCGGTGCCGCGCTACCGAGGATCAGAAAACGTGCGGCGCAGTCAGGCCGATCAACCACCACGCGCAACACCTTGAACAGTTCTGGCAAAGTTTGAATTTCATCGATAACCACCAGACCCGTCAGGGTGCCCAGCATCAGCTCGGGATTTTGCAGGCGCTGCTGGTCGCCTGGCGATTCGAGATCAAACCAGGTCGTCGGCTGCCCGGCGCTAAACATCCGGGCGAGAGTGGTCTTGCCACACTGCCGGGGACCCAGCAGTGCGGTGATCAGGGAACGGCGATGGGCCGTCGCCAAGCGTTGTAACGCATCAGGACGATGGAGCATGGGTCGGATATTACCATGAAAATTCGGAGATCAATTCCGAGTTTGCAAGGAAATTGCTCGGTAAGCCCGATATTTTCCTTGAAATGCAAAGCGGGAAAACGGCGCGTCAGGGCGAATAATCGTCTAAAATGCGCAAAGAGTCATTCTGCGGGAGGAGTCTGAGGACGTGAAAACCATTTTTCTGGTGGATGATTCCACCACCATGCTGATGAGCTTGAGTGAAGTGTTGAAAAAGGCCGGTTTCCAGGTTGAAACCGCGTCGAACGGCACGGATGCCCTGGCTCAGTTCAAGGGCGGTCTCAAACCCGATCTGATTATTACCGATCAGAACATGCCGGGTCTGACCGGGATCGAGTTGATTCGGGAAACCCGCAAACTGGCAGCGCTCCGTTTTACGCCTATTTTAATGCTCACTACCGAATCGCAGCAGGCCAAGCGTCAGGAAGGCAAGGCCGCTGGCGCCACCGGTTGGCTGGTGAAACCGGTGGCCGGTAAGGATCTGCTGGCGGTGGTCAAGCAGGTATTGCCGGGAACATGATGCGTAATGGATGAAGAATCCCAAGCAGCAGCGCGGGTGTTATGGAACAAGCTGCAAGCCCGATTTACTCAACCCTTTCACGCTGCCGCCGACGTGATCCGTT
>JAIFNF010000232.1 GCA_020047885.1 Gammaproteobacteria bacterium
ACCGTGGGTTGCTGATCCACTTTCTCAACGCCCTGCTGGGGAACGACCTGTCGGCGCCGATCACCGAGGTCACGATCCTCAATCCGTATAATGAATGGGAATTTCGCAGCGACAAGCTGAGCATTGTCGATGTCAAAGCCCGGGATCAGGCTCAGCAACCGATTTTCGCAGTCTCGAAACACGCTCAGGCTCACTTCAGCCCCATCCGTTGGGGCTGGGACGCTATCAAGCATCAAGCCCGGTGATAAATCTCTGCGCCGGTGCTCACGAACTCTTCAGCCTTGGCCGCCAGACCGGCAGTTAGTGCTGCCTGTTCTTCAACGCCCTGCCGCAGGGCATAATCACGCACTTCTTGGGTAATCTGCATTGAGCAGAACTGCGGGCCGCACATTGAACAGAAATGTGCAACTTTGGCCGATTCCTTGGGCAGGGTGGCATCGTGATACTCACGGGCGCGTTCCGGGTCAAGGCCGAGGTTGAACTGATCTTCCCAACGAAACTCGAAGCGCGCTTTGGACAGCGCGTTGTCGCGAATCTGGGCACCAGGATGGCCCTTGGCGAGATCAGCGGCGTGGGCGGCGATCCGGTAGGCAATGATCCCTTCGCGGACATCTTGCTTGTTCGGCAGACCGAGATGCTCTTTGGGCGTCACGTAGCACAGCATGGCGGTGCCGTACCAACCGATCTGTGCCGCACCAATCGCGGAAGTAATGTGGTCGTAGCCCGGCGCAATGTCGGTGGTCAGTGGGCCGAGCGTGTAGAACGGCGCTTCAAAACAGTCGCTTAACTCCTTGTCCATATTCTCCTTGATCATCTGCATTGGCACATGGCCCGGACCTTCGATCATCACTTGCACGTCGTGCGCCCAGGCTTTTTTCGTCAGTTCGCCAAGCGTCTCCAGTTCAGCGAACTGGGCGGCGTCATTGGCATCGGCCAGCGAACCGGGACGCAGTCCGTCGCCCAGCGAGAAGCTCACGTCGTAGGCGCGCATGATCGCGCAGATTTCATCGAAATGGGTGTAGAGGAAATTTTCCTGATGATGCGCTAGACACCACTTGGCGAGAATGGAGCCGCCCCGTGAGACGATGCCGGTGATACGGTCGGCCGTCAGCGGGATATGGCGCAGCAACACCCCGGCGTGAATCGTGAAGTAATCAACCCCCTGTTCTGCCTGCTCAATCAGCGTGTCACGAAAGATGTCCCAGGTCAGTGCTTCCGGCTTGCCGTCGACTTTTTCCAGCGCCTGATAAATCGGTACGGTGCCGACCGGTGCCGGAGCATTGCGAATCAGCCACTCGCGGGTTTCGTGAATGTGCCTGCCGGTGGACAAATCCATGATGGTGTCCGCGCCCCAGCGCAGCGACCAGACCATCTTTTCCACCTCTTCCGCGACTGATGATCCCAAGGCCGAATTGCCCAGATTGCCGTTAATTTTCACCCGGAAATTGCGGCCAATAATCATCGGCTCCAGTTCGGGATGATTGATGTTGGCCGGCAGAATGGCGCGGCCACGGGCGATCTCGTCGCGCACGAATTCGGGCGTAAAGCTGTCGGGAAGAGCCGCGCCGAAGTTCTCGCCCCGATGCTGGCGCAGCAGACGGGTATAACGCGGGTCGTCGCGCAGTTCCTGGAGACGCAGCGATTCACGCAGGGCGACGTATTCCATCTCCGGCGTGATGATGCCCCGGCGGGCATAGTGCATCTGCGTCACGCAGGCGTCGGCCAATGCCCGGCGTGGTGGGCGGATGTGTGCAAACCGCAAGTCAGCAGTTTTCGGATCAACGGCGCGGGCGCGGCCATATTCAGACGTTGGACCGGCGAGAATTTCGGTATCGCCGCGTTCAGCAATCCACACCGCTCGAACCGGCGGCAGTCCCTGGAGCAGATCAATCGATGCGGCAGGATCGGTGTAAGGACCCGAACAATCGTAGACCGGGATCGGGGGATTATCCTCAGCCCCATGCGTAGTCGGGGTCGGGTACTGACTGATTTCGCGCAGCGGAACCTGCAGATCCGGGCGCGAACCCTGGAGGTAAACTTTGCGGGAATTGGAATAAGGGCGGGTAATGTCGTCGCTGAGTTGCGCGGCGGCGCGAAGGAAAGCCGGGGAGATGGCGTTCATACGGATTGTCCTCAAGGGTTGCAACAAGTGAGTGAGGACGAAACGGAGGCGCGGTGAGCGGCACTGAAGCTTTCCTCCGCCGGTGCTAACCGGATCAGGTTCCAAGGGTATTTCTCAGCTCCCGGACCGGAGCACCCCCGCTTCGTTCTAAAAAAGATTAAAACACAGTCCGGCGGGCAACGTATAGACGGGATGCCAATCACGCGGTGATGAGAAAAGACGACGGATTGTGGAGGATGGAGAAAACATGCAGGGGATTGATAATCAAGGGAAGGATGAGCTGTATCAGTGGAAGCGGGTGGGGGATATAATGCCCACCATGACTCCGCCCCGCGTCCATCCTGACCTACTTCGCTCCGGTGATGCGCCCGCAATCCGAGCGGCTGAGGCGATAGTCAAGGCGATCACGACATCTGATTGGGGGACTAAACGGTTTAAGGCAGGGAATAAGACGAGGCAAACATTAAGTGATTTCGCCCCGTTTGCACATATCCCTGAAATTGCAGATTTGATTGATAAAATACAACTTCGAGACCCGGTTGATGGTTTTTTGTTTCACTATTTAAAGCGGGTTTATGTCGAGAATGAGCTATTGGTTTCTCCTGATGATTTAAACCGATGGTTTGAGCAAACCTTAAATGACCCGCAAGCCGGGTTGATTCAACCCAAGTCGGATACCAGTCGCTATCTGGTCTATTCCGAACGTCATCACTTATTGGCGGTATTGGATCGAAGTGGCGAACGAGTCAGTGTTCATAAACACGATGGCAAAGCCCTGGGGGACATATGGAAGCGTATCGACAGTCTGATTTTTTGATGTGGTATCGCGAAGCCGTCATGTACGGTATGGATTCTTGGACAGTTCCTGGTATTCGAGAACAACGCGATGATGTGATGCGCACCTCTTTGAATGGCCAGCAGTTTTCTAAACTTGAAGAGTTGGATGCACGGTTGGTCGATGCGGTGATGGATCACGATGATGACGAAGTACCTAATGATCTGCTTCAAGATGACTCTACTCATCCCCTAACCCACTGGTGGTGGCACCTCGGCAAGTTGCGGGCGGGCGCCTACCCGCGATATCTGCTGCCGCCCCACTTGCAGAAAATTTATCACCCTGAACCCCTGCGCCAAGCCGCCTGATCCGGTATGTGGATAACCCTTGATTACGGACTCCCTATCTCGCCAGTGAACCCAGCAGAAACAGAACTGCCGCCGCCACCACTACCGACGGTCCCGCTGGCGTATCCCAGCGCAACGACGCCCACAGTCCCGCGCCGACCGCCACGCAACCCAGCCCACTGGCCAACAAGGCCATACGTTCCGGGGAACGGACAAAACGGCGAGCCGTCGCGGCGGGAATCACTAGCAGCGAGGTAATGAGCAGAATACCCACTACCTTCATCGCCACGGCGATGACAATGGCGATGAGCAACATGAACGCCAGGCGTACCGCGAACACCGGTACGCCTTCCACTTGCGCCAGATCCTCATGAACCGTGGTCGCCAGCAGCGGCCGCCACAGCCAGGCCAGTGCCGTCAGCGCCACCAGTGCGCCCCCCCAGATCCAGTACAGATCTTCCGGGCTGATCGCCAGAATATCGCCAAATAAATAGCCGGTCAGATCAATCCGCACCGTTTCCAGAAACGCCAGCGTCACCAATCCCAGCGATAAACTGGTATGGGCGAGGATGCCTAACAGGGTATCGGTCGCCAATACGCGCTGCCGTTGCAGCAACACCAGCACAATGGCGATCATCAGGCAGGTCGCGGCGACGCCCAGTTGCGGATTCACTTGCAAGACCATCCCCAACGCCACGCCGAGTAGTCCCGAATGCGCCAGGGTATCGCCGAAATAGGCCATGCGCCGCCAGACGATGAACGCGCCTAGCGGTCCCGCCGCCAGCGCCACGCCAAAGCCGCCGAGCAGGGCGCGAGTGAGAAAATCATCCATGGGGTTCTTCCTCTTCAACGGCGATGACGGTTCCATGTACGTCATGGCGGTGGTTGTGGTGATGGTGATAAATCGCTAGTTGCCGGGCGCCATCGCTGCCAAACAGTTCCAGATAAGCCGGATCGCGGGCGACCAGATCGGGATGCCCGGAGCAGCAGACATGCCGGTTCAGGCACAGCACATGATCGGTAGTGGCCATGACCAGATGCAGTTCGTGCGAGACCATCAGAATCCCGCAACCGCGCTGGCGACGCAGGTTGCTGATCAGTTCGTACAGCTCATATTGGCCGGTTAAATCCACACCCTGAATCGGTTCATCCAGCACCAGTAAATCCGGTTCGCGCAGCAGCGCCCGCGCCAGCAGCATCCGTTGGGATTCGCCACCGGAAATCGCCTGGACGGGCGAGTCGATCACGTGCGCCGCGCCCACTTCCGCCAGAACCGCCTGCACCCGGTCGCGGGAAGCGGAACCGCCCAGGGTGACGAATCGCGCCACGGTCAAGGGCAGCGTGTCATCAATCACCAGTCGCTGTGGCATATAGCCGATCCGTAATCCCGGTTTCAGCCAGACCCGCCCCTGGTTCGGGCGCAACAGGCCCAGAACGATGCGCACCAGGGTTGATTTACCGGCACCGTTCGGACCGATCAGGGCGACGATTTCACCCGCGCTGACCTGGAGATTCACCGCGTGCAGGATGTCGTTGCCACGAATGGCGAAGTGGACATTTTCGACGGTCAGGAGCGGTTCATTGGGGACAGCGGCGAGGGAGGGCTTGACAGTCACGATAGAATAAGCCTGTTGTTACCGAGTAGATTCTGAAGACAGATTAAGCACGAATACCGAGGGGAAATTCAAGATGAGGATTCGCGAATGGTTGTTCGTCGGGGCATGGTTGTTGACACCGTGGAGTGTGCTGGCCGCCCCGCTCAATGTCGTCGCCAGCATCCAGCCGGTGCATTCGTTGGTAGCCGGGGTCATGCAGGGGGTGGGGGAACCGCGCCTGTTGGTGACCGGCGGCGCTTCACCCCACCACTATAGCCTGCGGCCTTCCGATGCCCAAGCGATAGCCGAAGCGGATGTCCTGTTCTGGATCGGGCCGGATTTGGAGAGCTTCCTAGTCAAGCCGCTCGCTAACGCCAAAGCCAAAGTGCAGGCTATCGCCTTACTGAACGCTCCCGGCGTGACGATGCTGCGCTTGCGAACGGGCGGAGCTTGGGACGCCCATGGTCATGTCGAACCGGCGGGGAAACCGGAACATGACCACGATCATGATCATCAGGCCAGTCGCGACGCCCATCTCTGGCTGGATCCGGTCAACGCGATAGCCATGACCCGTCAGATCATGGCGACGCTGGGCGAACTTGCTCCTGACCGTAAAGCGGATTATGAACGGAATGGAGCCGCGTTGATCGAGCGACTGAACGGGTTGAATCAGCAACTGACGTTGAAACTGGCACCGGTCAAGGATCAGCCCTATGTGGTGTTTCACGATGCCTATCAGTATTTTGAGCGCCGTTACGGCTTGAAGGCGGTCGGATCGGTCGTGCTGGATCCGGAACAGCGGCCAGGGGCAAAGCGCGTTGCGGAAATCCAGAAGCGCATCCGAGATCTCGGGGTGCGTTGTGTATTCAGCGAACCACAGTTCCAGCCCGCTCTGGTGAACACCGTAATGGCCGGCAGCCCGGCTCGTTCTGGAATACTGGATCCACTGGGCGCAGAGATTCCACCCGGTTCTGACGCTTACTTTCAATTGCTCGACGGTCTGGCCAAGGCTCTGGAGGGGTGTTTGCGCGGCGACTGACCGACGCATGGGCGACAATCGCTTTCGGGATGGTTTATGCTGCTATGCTTATCCGTTGGCTGGCCGGATCTCAAGGATGCAGTCAACGGATGGCCTACCGAGATCATAAAATCAATGGGCGTGACCAACACAGAGGCAGATGACCATGAAAGAGACGTTTGCGGGCTTTGCGCCCTATCGTGCGGAAGCGGAAGAGGAGTATATGAATGACCGGCAAAAGACCCATTTCCGCGCCATCCTGCTGGCCTGGAAACAGGAATTGATGGAGGAAGGCCGGCGCACCGTCAACAGTATGCAGGATGAAGTTCTCAATCTGCCCGACCCCAATGATCGCGCCAGTCAGGAGGAAGAGTTTTCAATCAGCCTGCGGGCGCGGGATCGGGAACGTAAGTTGTTGCACAAAATCGACAAGTCGCTCGGTCGTCTGGCCAGTGATGATTATGGCTATTGCGAAGCGTGCGGCGTCGAGATTGGCTTGCGGCGACTGGAAGCGCGGCCGACTGCGGAATTGTGCATCGACTGCAAGCATCTGGAAGAGTTGAAGGAAAAGAGTCAGGCGACATGAGCCATCGCTGGTGGGTCGGCCTTTAGCCTGATACCGAAAAGTCAGGCTAAAGCCCGGCCTACGGACTCATCAGCATTGCGCGGGAAGCCCCGGCTTTGATGCCGGGGAGGGATAGCGCACCGGGCAAAGCGCCATCAACAAAGGGCTCCTATGCCGCTTTTACGCACCGCCAGTAGCAACGAAACACTATTCAATATTCTGAATATGCTCGCGCACCTGCTCAATCAACACCTTCAACTCAATCGCCGCACGGGTTGTCTCCGCATCCGCCGATTTTGACGACAGCGTATTCGCCTCACGATTCAACTCCTGCATCAGAAAATCCAGCCGCCGCCCCACCGGTTCCTTGCGATGCAGCACCGCCTCGATCTCATCGAGATGCGTATCCAGCCGATCCAGTTCCTCGTCCACATCCAACCGCTGCGCCACCAGCACCAACTCCTGCTCCAACCGCCCCGGATCAGCCTCCACCGGCAAATCCGCCAACCGCCCCAACAGCTTATCGCGCCAACGCGCCAGCACCTCCGGACGGCGAATGCGCACCTGCCTCACCTGCTCACGCATCGCCACACAGCGCTGCTGAATCAATTCCGCCGTGCGTTGCCCCTCCCGCTCGCGGGTCGCTACCAGTTCCGCCAGCGCCGCATCCAGGCTGTTCAGCAGCGTCAACTTGATTTCATCCAGATCCGGCTCCGCCTCACTAACCACCCCCGGCCAGCGCAACACATCGACCAGCCGCAGTCCAGCGCCTGGCCCAATGAGGTGTTCCAATTCACCGGCAACCTCCAGCAGACGCTCCACCACCGGTTGATTCAGAGTAATCCCGGTCAATGCCGCCCCGGTGGTTTGCAACTTGAGCATTCCCTCCACCTTGCCACGGTTCAGTTTAGCGGCGATGCGTTCGCGCACCAGTGACTCCAAACTGCGCAACGCCTCCGGCAGGCGAATCGACGTTTCCAGATAGCGATGATTGACCGAACGTAATTCCCAAATGATCGAACCCCAGGCGCTGGACTGCTCCTGGCGGGCGAAAGCCGTCATACTGCGTAACATAGGATAATCCTCAAAACTTTGATGGTTTCATGATGTACTGTGCATAAGCTTAGGCGTAAATCGCGCATCTGGCGTGTTTTGTATCAACGCGCGGGTGGTATCCGGCCGAAAAATCGCCCCGGCCTGCATCCCCGGCCGGTTCTGCTATAGTTCCCGGGTCAAACGATCCATGACCTCCATTTCAGGAAATTGCCTTATGCGTCCCAGTGCCCGCGCCGCCGATGAACTGCGCCCGATCCGCCTCACCCGCCAATTTACCCAACACGCCGAAGGCTCAGTGCTGGTGGAATTCGGCGCCACCCGGGTGATTTGCACCGCCAGCATCGAAGAACGGGTGCCGCCCTTTCTCAAAGGCAAAGGCCGGGGCTGGGTCACGGCGGAATACGGCATGTTGCCCCGCGCCACCCATACCCGGACGCAGCGCGAAGCCAGTCGGGGCCGCCAGGATGGCCGCACCTTGGAAATTCAGCGCTTGATTGGCCGATCCTTGCGGGCGGTCATGGATCTGGAGGCGCTCGGCGAACGCACCATTACCCTCGATTGCGACGTGATCCAGGCCGATGGTGGCACCCGTACCGCGGCCATCACCGGCGGCTTCGTCGCCCTGGCCGATGCGGTGCGCCACCTGATGACCCGGCGACAGGTCAAAAAGAATCCCCTGCACGGCCAGGTCGCTTCCGTCTCCGTTGGCATCTATCAGGGCACCCCGGTGCTGGATCTGGATTACGCCGAAGATTCCGAAGCAGAAACCGACATGAACGTGGTGATGAACGACGCCGGAGCGTTCATCGAAATCCAGGGCACTGCCGAGGGTCACGCCTTTCGGATGGAAGAATTGCAGGCCATGCTGGCACTGGCCGGGGGCGGCATCAGCCAGTTATTGCAGAAGCAACGGGAAGCGCTGGAATTGCGCGTCTGAGCGCCATACGCCATATACAGCCTTTCCCGATGATTGCTGGACTTCCGGATTCCCCTCCTTGGCTAAGGAGGGGTGGCGCGAAGCGCCGGGGTGGTTCGGGATGTCGGCGGCTTAGGTTGAAAGACAATACAAAGGGGAAATCGCCATGCGCCAAATGGTTCTGGCAACCAACAATCCCGGCAAGGTTCGGGAGTTTAACGCCGTCCTGGCTGGTTACGATCTGGATATCGTCCCACAATCGGCCTTCAACGTGCCGGAGATCGAAGAAACCGGCCTGACCTTTGTGGAAAACGCCATTCTCAAAGCTCGCAACGCCGCGCAACAGACCGGTCTGCCCGCATTAGCCGATGATTCCGGGTTGAGTGTGGAAGCACTCAAGGGTGCGCCCGGCGTCTATTCCGCCCGCTATGCCGGTTCCGGTGCCAATGACCACGCTAATATCGACAAACTGTTGGCCGACTTGCGCGACGTTCCCGCGGAACAGCGCACCGCCCACTTCCACTGTGTGCTGGCGCTCTTGCAGCACGCCGCTGATCCCACCCCGCTCATTTGTCAGGCTCGCTGGGAGGGGATGATCACCTTTGAACCCTATGGCAGCGGTGGTTTCGGTTACGACCCGGTGTTTCTCGTCCTTGATGAGGGCCAGACTGCCGCTGAACTGGATGCAGCGGTCAAAAACCGGTTGAGTCATCGCGGGCAAGCGCTGGCGCAACTGGTCAAGGCGCTGGGACAATTCAGGTTCGATCCACTTATGGCTGCAAGCTGATCGACATAAGGATCGGCTCCAGTTGCTTCCAGACTTGCTCAGCTTGCCGTTTCGACAGAACCTTAGGCAACATCTCGTGAATCCCCTCCAGTTCAGTCCGCAACGCCTCGACCGTGGTGACGCCGTCAATCCGCTCGACCCGGCGTATGGCGGTAGGCCCCATGGCCTCTAACAGGGTGCGACGGATGACATCCTTGGCCTTGTTGAGATTAAAGGTGGGCTGGGCGACCGGTGCAGTGGGCGAAATAGAGGCGAGAATCGGCTCCAGTTGTTTCTTCACCTGCCCCGCTTGTGACCTGGAAAAAATTCTGGGTAACATCTCATTCAGCACATCCAGTTCGATGTGCAACACTTCCAGCGTCGGGACTGCGTCAATGCGGTCGATCCAATAGCCGGTGTTGGGGCCGGTGTTGGCCGACAGGATCTGGCGGATCGTTGCCTTGGCCTGATCCAGAGGGGAAGCCGGTTGAGCGATTGATGCCGCCATGGTCGCAGGTTTGGCCGCAGCATTAAGAGGCAATGGCGACGCTAACGGCACCATAATGGGTTCGAGTTGCTTCCAAATCTGTTCAGCATGGCGCTGGGACAAGGCTTTGGGGAGCATGTCGCGGATGGCGTCCAACTCGATACGCAACTCCTCGACCGTGGTAGCCGCATCAACGAGGTCAATCGACCGGACGGCATTGGCTCCCATGGCAGCTAACAGGGTCGCCCGAATAAAATGCTTGGCCTTATCGAGATTGAATTGGGGTTGGGCAGCGCCCAGCGGTGCTGAACGGGCTGATGGCGAAGCCGAAGCCGAAGCCGAAGCCGAAGCCGGAGTCGCATCATCGTCTCCCCAGAGATTTTGCAGCAGGAGTCGCTCGGATTGGGGTTCCTGCGTTGAAGCCGCTAACGAGGCGTCCGCCGCTGTTTCAACCGGCGGCCAAGGGTCTGCCGGCGTTTCAACGGGCGGCAGCTTGACCGGCGTGAGGGACATGATGAAACCATCGGTTTCCAGTTCGGTCAGTGCCGGCGTGACATCGCCCATAGCGCTGAGTCGTCCGATCATTTCGGCTGCCGTGGAATGACCGTCGACCATAATCAGCAATTTGCGCAGACTAGCGGACAGTTTGTAGGTCCGTTGCTGGATTTCTTCCTGCCCCTTGGCAGTTTTTATATAGACCTGCTTGAGTTCCATAGCGCTCTCGAAAATACTGAAAATTGAAGGGAGACGGGACCGTAATGGCCAGGTAGCGCTTACTTACCCAGTAATTTTAGTGGGTATTCTGAAAAGTTTAGTCGTCAAGGAAAAAAATGCCGGATTTTTATCTCACCATACCGCTGGCACTTTACGTTCACGTCCCCTGGTGCGTGCGGAAGTGCCCCTATTGCGATTTCAATTCCCATGAAGCGCATGGGTCATTGCCGGAGCGGGCTTATGTCGATGCCCTGCTGGCCGATGTCGAGCAGGACTTGCCCCGCGTCTGGGGACGGCGGATAGACAGCGTGTTTATCGGCGGCGGGACGCCGAGCCTGTTGTCCGCTGAGGCGCTGGATCGGCTGTTGTCCGGTCTGCGCGCCCGCTTGCCGTTGCGCCCGGATCTGGAAATCACCCTGGAAGCGAATCCCGGCGCAGTGGAGCAGGGGCGGTTCGCGGAATTCAGGGCAGCAGGCATCAACCGCCTGTCGATTGGCGTGCAAAGTTTTAACGATGAACATCTGCAAAAGCTCGGGCGGATTCACGACCGCCGCGCCGCGTTTGCTGCTGCCGAAGCCGCGCATGCCGCCGGTCTGGATAACTTTAATCTGGATTTAATGTTCGGCCTGCCCGGACAAACCGAGGTTCAGGCGCTGGCCGATATAGCCAATGCACTGGCGCTGCAACCGGCGCATCTTTCGTATTATCAGCTCACCATCGAACCGAATACGCGCTTCCATCAGTCACCGCCGACCTTGCCCAATGAGGACGTGGTGGACGCCATTCAGGAACGGGCGCAAGCGGAATTAGCGGAGCACGGCTATCCGCGCTACGAAGTGTCCGCGTATGCTCCGGAAAACCGGCGCTGTCGGCATAATCTTAATTACTGGGAATTTGCCGACTATCTGGGGATTGGCGCCGGGGCGCATGGGAAACTGACCGATCTTGCCGCGGGACATATTCACCGGCTGTGGAAACTCAAACATCCGCAGGATTACCTGGCGCGAGCTGGAACTCCGGATGGCATTGGCGGCGATGCGCTGATGCAGAAAACCGATTTACCGGTAGAATTTCTGATGAACGCCTTGCGCTTGGTTGATGGCGTACCGGCGACGCTGTTCGAGGAACGCACCGGTCTGCCGCTGACCGTGCTAGAGCCGACCTTAAACCGGGTCAAGGAGCGCGGGTTATTAGAAACTGATCCTGACCGATTGCAACCTACTGAAACCGGATTACGCTTTTTAAATGACCTTCTACAGGAATTTATGTAGCCGCTGATCGTTGAGGAAAACTGATGAAAATTAAGGTATTGCATCACTATAAGCAGGATGTAGACGCCGTGTTCAGCCGGTTCCACGATCCCGATTTCATGCAGGAAAAATATACCAGGATCGGCGCCCGAAATGTTGACGTGCTGGAATGTTCCGGCAGTGATGGCGCTTACCGCGTCAAGGTCAAGCGGGACGTTCCGGCAGACGTGCCGGGCTTGTTCAAGAAATTCCTTAATCCCTGGAATACCCTGGTGCAGAGTGAGCAGTGGGACGGTCAGGCGGGGGGACCCTGGCGTTGCCAGATCGGTATTGAAATTTCCGGAGTGCCGGTCAGTATCAGTGGCGACATGGAACTGCGAACTCAGGACGGCGGTTGCGTCAATGAGGTGCGGATTGAAGTCAAGTGCGGGATTCCACTGATCGGCGGCAAATTGGCTGATTTCGTCGGCAGCGATGCGGAAAAGGCGATTCAGGCGGAATACGAGTTCATTCGCGGCCACTTAGGCTAAAAATTTCATTTTATTCAAAATTATAATGACTACATCCAAACCTCTGCTATTGGTGGATGGCTCCTCCTGGCTGCACCGGGCTTTCAACGCGCTGCCGCCCCTGACCAATGCGGCGGGCGAACCGACCGGCGCTCTGTATGGTGTGTTGAAGATGCTGCGCCGACTCATGGCTGATTATCAGCCTGACGCGCTGGCCGTCGTGTTCGACGCGCCAGGCAAGACCTTCCGCCATGAGTGGTTTGCCGACTACAAGGCCAACCGTCCGCCACTAGACGCGGAACTGATTCAGCAAATCGAACCGCTGCATATCGGTATCCGCGCCCTGGGGTTGCCGTTGCTGCAAATTTCCGGCGTTGAAGCGGATGATGTGATTGGCACCTTGACCCGGCAGGCGACGATGCGCGGCTGGCCGGTGCTCATCGTCAGCAGCGACAAAGACCTGGCGCAACTGGTCAGTGCGCAAGTTCGCTTGCTGGACACGATGAAGAACGCCATCCTGGATGCCGCCGGGGTGGAAGCGAAGTTTGGCGTTCCCCCGGACCGTATTATTGATTGGCTGGCGCTGGTGGGCGACCAGTCGGACAACATTCCCGGCGTTCCCGGCGTAGGGCCAAAAACCGCCGCCAAGTGGCTCAGTCACTACGGCTCACTGGATGCATTAGTCGCTAAAGCTGCCGCCATTTCCGGGAAGATCGGGGAAAAATTGCGGGCGGGTCTGGAACAGTTGCCGTTGTCCCGGCGACTGGCGACGCTGGATTGCGCGGTACCCTTGCCAGTCACGCTGGATGATTTGCACCCCGCACCGCCCGATGTGTTGGCATTGCGCACGCTGTGCGAACGCTACGACTTTCACTCCTGGTTGCGGGAACTACCGCCTGCCCCGACTCCAGCCGGGTCTGATCAAGAGGGAGCGGATCAGACGCCGATACTTCCTGCGGGTCAGAGTGGGGGGAATGAACCGTCGCCGCCCGTTTACTCCACCATTCTGGATCAGCCCACTCTCGATACTTGGCTGGAACGATTGCGGTCAGCCGAGCTGTTCGCCTTCGACACTGAAACCACCAGCCTGAATTATCTGGACGCCCGCATGGTCGGCGTCTCCTTCGCGGTTACGCCCGGTGAAGCCGCCTATGTGCCATTGGCTCATGATTACCCCGGCGCACCGGATCAGTTGAACCGGGAAGCCGTACTGGAACAATTGCGTCCGCTGCTGGAAGATCCAGTTCGCAGCAAAGTCGGCCAACATCTCAAATACGACCAGCACGTTCTCGCCAATCACGGCATCACCCTGCGCGGCATCCGCCACGATACCCTGCTGGAATCCTATGTGCTGGATTCCACGGCTCAGCATGATCTGGACAGTCTGGCGGAACGGCATTTGAACCAGCGCACGATCCGCTATGAAGACGTGGCCGGGAAGGGTGCCAAACAACTGCGTTTCAACCAGGTGCCGCTGGAGCAGGCCGGGCCTTACGCGGCGGAAGATGCGGATGTGACGTTGCGCCTTCACCAGTGCCTGTGGCCGAAACTGGAAGCCATGCCAAGCTTGCGGCATGTCTATGAGACGCTGGAAATCCCGCTGATTGACGTGTTGGGGCGGATGGAACGGATCGGGGTGCGGGTCGATGCGGCGGCGTTGCGGCGGCAAAGCGGCGAGCTGGCTCAGCGCCTCTGGGAACTGGAGCAGCAGGCGTATGCACTGGCCGGTGAACGCTTCAACCTCGGTTCGCCCAAGCAGTTGCAGACGATTCTGTTCGAGCGGTTGAAATTGCCCACGGGCAAGAAGACGCCGACCGGCCAGGCGTCCACTGCCGAAGAGGTGTTGCAGGAACTGGCACTGGCGTATCCGCTGCCCAAGGTTATTCTGGAACACCGCACCCTGAGCAAACTGAAATCGACCTATACCGACCGGTTGCCGGAACAAATTCACCCGATGACCGGCCGGGTGCACACCTCCTACCATCAGGCCGTGGCCAGCACCGGGCGGCTGTCCTCCGCCGATCCCAATTTGCAAAACATTCCCACGCGCACCCCGGAAGGGCGGCGGATTCGCCAGGCGTTCGTACCGGAACCCGGTTTCGTGATACTGGCGGCGGATTATTCGCAGGTCGAGTTGCGGATCATGG
>JAIFNF010000165.1 GCA_020047885.1 Gammaproteobacteria bacterium
GTCTGGGGGCCTGTATGTCCCAAATACCCATGGCGACGACTTACCCCATATCGTTCCAGAAAAAGATGCAAGCTGCGCATCACTGGGATGTGCTGACCGAGGATGTTGCCAATCGGCTGCAGGGTACGCTGATCGGTTCCGGAGAACAGGGGCGTGCGGTCTCCCTGTATGTCCAGCCGCCGAAATATAACAGCGATTTTGGCGAAGCCTTTCACAATCTGCTGATCACGCACCTGATGGAACGGGGTTTCAGCCTGACCGAAAACCCGGCCAGTGGATTGCCGCTGATTTATGATGTGCAAGTCGTGTCGCACAAAGATCGTGGTTTTATTCGGCCGATGCCGGGCTTGTTCACCGCACTGGCGGGTAGTGTGTTTGTCCTGCACAACATCGCGAATGAAAGTTCCACAGCAGCATGGATGGCTGGCGCGGTGGGGATGGATGTCGCTACCGGCTACATCACGGACAACCCGAACAATGAAATCATCGTCACCACTTCCGTTATGAGCGGCGACCGTTATGTCGCTCGGTTACGAGATATCTACTACATCAGTGACAACAATGTCGGGCAGTACCTGGCCAGTGGACCCGCTCCGGTCACGACCCGCATTGTGGAGGTTGTTGGCCCATGAATGGGAACACGATCCCGCGCGCCGGGCTGGCGCTGTTCACTGCGTTGAGTGTGGTTGGTCTGCAGGGGTGTGCGTCTTCGGGAGATGACGTACCCATCCGGCCGATCATTCAGGACGCTAACCTGATCGACCAGAGTTACCGGGCGGCAGATGCACTGCTGATGCGCACGCCTTGGCTCCGGGAACGGCGTGAACCGTTGTTGTCAGCGACTTTTGTCGATATCAACAATCTTGAGACGTCATCAGGTCTCGGGCGGGTGATCGGCGATCAGATCGGCTCCCGGTTCGCCCAGCAGGACTTTACCGTGATCGAGATCAAGATGCGCAACAACATCTTCGTCAAGGAAGGCTCCGGCGAGTTCGCCCTGTCGCGTTCGGTCAAGGAACTCAGCCAGTCGCATAACGCGGCGGCGGTGATTGCCGGAACCTATGCGGTCGGGCGGCAGTCGGTGTTTGTCAACGCCCGATTGATTCGCGCTACCGACAACCTGGTGCTGGCCTCCTACGATTATGTGCTGCCCCTGGGGCCGGACGCCAAAGCGCTCATTGCCTCCCAGTAAGTCCAGATCTGCTTTGATGTTCAGCAACGCCCTTCCGGTTGGAGGGGCGTTCTGGTTTCTGCCGTTCGGAACATCGGCTAACAGGTGATCAATCCCAGCCGTTCGCCCAGGGTCAGGATCAGTCCCGCCTGATTCATCGTGTAGAAGTGCAGGCCGGGCGCACCGCCTTCCAGCAATTTCCGACACAATTCGCTGACCACGTCCAGACCGAAGGCGCGAATGGCCTCGCGGTCATCGCCAAAACTTTCCAGGGTTTTGCGCATCCAGCGGGGGATTTCCGCCCCGCAGGCGTCGGAGAATCGCGCAAGCTGGGTGAAGTTAGTGATCGGCATGATGCCCGGCACAATGGGAATATCGATGCCCAGACCGACGCAGCGATCGACAAAGCGGAAATAGGCGTCGGGATTGTAGAAATACTGAGTAATGGCGCTGCTGGCTCCGGCATCGACCTTGCGTTGAAAATTCTCCAGATCTTTTTCCGGACTGGCGGCTTGGGGGTGATATTCGGGGTAAGCGGCGACTTCGAGATGAAAGTGATCGCCGAATTCTGCCCGGATAAAACTGACCAGTTCATTGGCGTAGCGGAACTCGCCCGGGTCGCGCATCCCGGAGGGCATATCCCCGCGCAGGGCGACGATGCGGCGAATGCCCTGCGCTTTATAGTGATTCAGCAATTCGCGGATACTGTCCCTAGTCGCAGCAATGCAGGTGAGATGCGGCGCAGCGGGAACGCCGCTGTGGGCCTGGGTATCCAGCACCACTTCCACCGTCCGGTCGCGGGTAGATCCGCCCGCGCCGTAGGTGACCGAGAAATAGGCCGGACGCAGCGCCAATAACTGCTGGCGAGCGGCTTGCAGTTTAGTCAGACCTTCGGCGGTGACCGGGGGGAAGAATTCACAACTGAGGTTTGTCGGAGAATGCATCCTTAATCCTTCGACCCGGCGACCCAGCGCAGGCCAAAACCATAGGCCTGGTCCAGCAGGCGATGATCCCGGAAATAGTCAACGAGCTTGGTGACTTTGATGTTGCCACCCTGATTTTCCAGCATTACCAGCGCACACAGACGCTGATCGCTTTGATGACTGTCCAGACGGATTTCCAGGGTCGGTTGATTCGGGGTTTGAATCGTCACTACTGCATCGGTCGCCGACCAGTTGGGAGCGCCTTCGTAGATCAGGGCAAACACCACAATCCGCTCCAGTTGTTGCCATTGACGACCGTTGATGCGCAGGAATTCGCCCTGAGCACTGGCACCACTGCGGTCGTCGCCCATGAGCTGGATATAGGGCGGTTGTTGCAGGCTGCCAAAACTCTCACCCAGCGCCTGCACCGCACCGGGTCGTCCATCGCTCAGTTTGAACAGACAGCCCAGATCCAGATCGATCTTGCCGCCACCAGTCAGTCGGCCAAAAAAGCCTTTGCCACTGCTCCCGCCCTGATTCCAGTTGAGATTGATGACCAGTTCTTCAAAGCCCTGGCCTTTTTTCTCCAGCGAGATGCTGCTGCCCTTTTTGTCCAGCGTGATCTTTTCCAGCCGGATTGGTGGCGCTGGCACCGCTGGTGCTGGGGGCGTTGCCGGACGTGGGGCGGGAACGGGAACAGGCGGCTGTGCAGCGATATCGGGATCATCGGCGACATCGACCCCATATTGCCGCGCTAATGGTGCTAAACCGCCGACGAAACCCTGGCCGACAGCCCGGAATTTCCATTCGCCATTGCGCAGGTAAAATTCCCCTACAATCAGCGCCGTTTCCGGCATCATTTTCGTCGCCAATGGAAAGGCCGCCAGCGGCGTCTGGCTGACCGCATCGCGGAGTTCTGCCCGCACCTGATGCAACTGGCCGAACGACTGTCCGCGCTGTTGCCCCTGATCAATGGTCAACGCCATGACGATCCGTTCGATACCAGCGGGGATTTTGGCGAAAGCGACGGTGAAACTACGCCCATCGCTGGCGCGCTGAACCCCGCCACCGGGCAGGGTCAACTGGTTGTAGAAGATGAAATCGTCGTCGCCGCGCACCGTGCCCTGCGCATTTAGAACAAAGGCACTGGAATCGAGCGCCAATGGCGTATTGACCGGTTCCCAGGTCAAGACCACCTCCACGGCCGCCGGCGCTGGACTCTGTTTGCTGATGGAAATATTTTGACCGGGCTGCAAATCCATGACGAGTTCCCGGTCTACAGGTGAGGACGCAGCGCCGGCAATAGATCATGGAAAGTACGGCCTTCGGCGGATTCGCCAATCGCCAGCATCTTCCATTCATTGTTATGGCGATAGAGCTTGGTCATCACCAGCCCTGTATGGTTGCCGGCTTCCAGGGACAGGTCAAACCGGGCAATCTCGCTGCCGGTCGCATCGTCAACTAGTCGGCAGAAGGCGCTGGGAATCCCGGCGAAACTTTCGCCACTGAAGCTGTTGACGGTGAAGATCAGTGCCTGGATCGTCGTCGGCACCCGGCTCAGATCAATGCTGATCCGCTCATTATCCGCGCCCTCCTCGCCACCGCCGGAACGGTCATCGCCACTGTGGTGGATCGAGCCGCAATGACTTTCCAGTTGTCGAAACCACACCGTGTCGGCTAAATTGCCACTGGTATCGAACAGCAAGCATGAGGCGTCCAGATCGACCGATTCCTGCCGGGTTCCGCCGCCGAAGCCCAGGAAGCCTTTGCTCTGAACTTGCTTCATGCCCCAGCCCAAGCCCATGACGACCCGGGTGAGACCGCGTCCCGCCTCTTTCTCCAGGCTGATGCGCTGCCCTTTTTGTAGATTGATAGCCATTGATCATCTCCTCGCAGTGATGGGGTTAAACGTCCGATGCGTGCATTGAATTGTCCAATGATTTTCATTAAAAGCCTAGCTATTTGCAGTCATGAGAGCGTATTTGTCAGCAATCATTCAAGGAAATTCTCAATGGAGGGGAGGTGGTGATGCGTAAGAGAGCATTATGGTGGATCGCCGCACTGTGGGTTGGCGTTGTCCAGGCGGCAGCCCCGCCGGCCGATTCGACAGTCAAGAAATGGCAGGATGCCCAAGGCGTTTGGCACTATGGCGACGTGCGTCCGGAGGCACCTGAAACGGCAGCCAACAGCGCGGCCGAAGCGTATCAGCGCGGTGATTACGCCACGGCATTCCGGGAATACCTGGCCTGGGCCAAACAGGGCGATCCCCGCGCACAGACCATGATCGGCCAGATGTATCTGCGTGGTCAGGGCGTGGCGCAAAACCAGCGCACCGCGACCGAATGGCTCCGGCGGGCCGCCATGCAAGGCAATGCCGACGCGCAATTCCATCTGGGGATTCTGTACGCCAACAACCCGCAAGCCGCACCCAGCGAAAAGGAGGCGTCGTTCTGGTTGGTCAAGTCAGCGGAACGGGGGAATCCCGAGGCTCAATATACTCTGGCGACCCAGTATGCGACGGGGAAAGGCCAAAAACAGAGTGACGTTGAAGCCGCACAGTGGTATCGCAAGGCGGCTGAGCAGGGTTACGCAGCGGCTCAGTCGGAGTTGGGAAACTACTATGCGAGCGGGCGCGGCGTCTCCCGCGACGACAAGGAAGCGGTGCGCTGGTATCAGCAGGCCGCGCCGCAGGGCAACGCCAGTGCCCAGTTTGCACTGGGTTCCATGCTGGCGGCGGGGCGGGGCATCGCGGTTAACGAGCAAGAGGCGACAGAGTGGTATCGCAAGGCGGCGGAACAGGGTCATGCCGAGGCTCAGTACAATCTGGCGGTGCGGTATCTGAGCGGACGTGGCGCGGGCCGGAATGATCAAGAGGCCTTCCGCTGGTTCCGCAAGGCGGCGGAACAGGGGCTCGGGTTGGCGGAACTGAACGTCGGACGGATGTATGCCGAGGGGCAGGGCGTCGCTCGTAATCATGGCGAGGCCGTGCGCTGGTATCGAACAGCGGCTGACCGGAATTTGCCGTTGGCGCAGTACTCGCTGGGGCGGATGCACGCCGAGGGTCTTGGCGTGACCGGCGACGAACGCCAGGCGCTGTTCTGGTTTCGACGAGCCGCTGACCAGGATTTGCCACTGGCGCAACTGGAGTTGTCCCGTCGGTATCTGGAGGGTCGCGGCATTGCTCTGGATCAGGCCAAGGGTATTCAATTGCTGGAGCGAGCGGCAGCGGGGGGGAGCGCTGAAGCGCAATTACGTTTGGCTGAACGTTATTTGGCTGGACGTGGCGTCACCCGCGATGAGCGGATGGGATTGAACTGGTTGCGTCAGTCTGCGGAACAAGGCGTCATTGAGGCGCAATATCACCTGGCGGGGTATTACGCCCGGCAGGGTGCGGAGAGTCAGAACGAACGGTTGGCGGTGGACTGGTATCGAAAAGCCGCCGAGCAGGGTCATAGAGCCAGTCAGGCGGAATTGGCGAAAATGTACGCCAACGGCATTGGGGTATCGCAGGATGAACGCCAGGCGCTACGCTGGTTCAAGGAAGCCGCCAAACAGGGCGATGCCGAGTCGGAATTCAGCGTGGGGCTGTTTTATGCGACGGGCCGGGGAACGCCGCGTGACGATCCGCAGGCAGTGGGCTGGTTGCGTAAAGCGGCCAACCAGGGACTGGCGGCGGCGCAGTTGAATCTGGGATTGATGTATGCGGATGGCCGCGGTGGTTTGTCCCGCAACGAGGCGCAAGCGGCGGAATGGTATCGCAAGGCGGCGGATCAGAATATAGCGCTGGCTCAGGTCTTGCTCGGCGTCCTGTACGCTACCGGACGTGGCGTCCCCGGTGATGACCGGCAAGCCGTTGACTGGTTTGAGAAAGCGGCTAATAGTAATCTGCCGCTGGCGCAGTACGGACTGGGGATGTTTTACACGCACGGGCGCGGGGTAGAGCCGGATCGGGTCAAGGCTTATCTCTGGCTGGATCTGGCAGTATCCAACGGCTATCTGGGGGCGATGCAGCCACTGGAATCCGTATCGAACCGGCTGAGCGAGGAACAGCGGGCGCAGGCTCGGCAGTTGGCGCAGCGATGGCGGACGGCCAACGCCCGGAACTGAAATGCCGTTAATGCGCCTTGCGGTCGGGATCGAGGAGGTGCTGACCCAGGTTCTGGACGAAATCGTCCAGTTGCGCTGATTCACTGGACATGCGTTCATTCATGCTGCGCAGGGCGCTGGACATCTGGTGGGTGCGAACCAGCAGTTGTTCCAGATCATCGGTTTCCCATAGCGGGTCTGAATTGACTTCCGGCCCGTTGTCGCTGAGGGACACGGCGCACCATTCGGGAATGCGGTAGAGCAGCACCGATTCCTGGTCACTGGCCAGGCAGAGCGTGACGCCCACCGGGTACTTGCGCAGCACGGCCACGACCTCGTCGAGACAGCGCTGCATGTCTTCACTGGGTTGGTGACCGGTTTGCTGAACGTCGTTCTCAATCGGAATGGTTAATGCGCCTTTGTCTAACCGGCTCATCGGGTTCGCCTCCTGTTATTGGGGTTGGGTTGCAGCAGTACGCGGCGACAGGTTCCACAACTCCCCAACTCTCTGAAGCTCCCTGTCCCTATGGAACGCCTGTCGAAATTGATTATAGCCGGTTTGCGGCTGGCCTTGGCGCTGGCACTGCTGAATTCCATGCTGACGTTCCAGAATCGCTGGCCGACGGCCGGGGTGCGTTGGGTTGCGGAACTGTCGCTGGATTTGTTAGTGCTGCTATTAGCGCTGGCCATCGCCGGCGGCAAGACGCCGGGTCGCTGGATGCGCCATCTATTGCTCGGGGGGCTGATGCTCTTGGTGCTGGGTCGGTATGTCGATGTGACCGCACCCGCCTTGCTGGGGCGTTCGGTTCATCTGTACTGGGATAGCCAGCATCTTCCGGCGGTAACGGCAATGCTGCTAGACAGCGTGGCCGGTTGGCACCTAGCGCTGGGCAGTCTGGCGCTGCTGGTTCTGCTGGGACTGCTGGTGATGGCTTTACGCTGGGCGTTACAGACGGTACTGGCAGCGCTGGATCGACCTAAGTGGCGGCGTGGATTAGGCGCACTGGCTGCCGGTTTGCTGACCCTTTATGGTGTCGGCCGGTGGAGTGAGCGCCTGTCCACTGAACGCGGGTTTGCCTTGCCGGTTATGCCGGTGTTCGTCGGGCAAATTCAGTTAGCGCTGGAGGCCACGGTGTTCCGCCATCAGGGATGGATCGCCGCTGCGCCGCCGTTGCCGGTTCTGAACCGAAGTGGCCGGAAACCGGGCGATGTTTTCGTGATTTTCTTTGAATCCTACGGTGCGCTGGTCTTCGACGATCCCCGGTTTGCCGGACCGTTGGCCGGAGAATTTGCGGCACTGGAAGAGGCGCTGGAATCGGCGGGTTGGCAAATGGCCTCGGCGCGAGTGACCTCCAGCACGTTTGGCGGCCAGTCGTGGTTGGCGCATTCCAGTCTGCTGTCCGGGTTGCGCATCCCCGATCAGGGCGATTATCGGGATATGCTGGTTTCAGACCGCCGGACGCTGGTACATCGCTTTGCCGAGGCGGGTTATCGAACTCTGGCGGTCATGCCGGGATTGCGCTATCCGTGGCCGGAGGGGCAGTTCTATGGATTCACCGAGATTTATAACGCCGAGCGCCTGGACTATCGCGGCCCGGCGTATGGCTGGTGGACGATTCCTGACCAGTACAGCCTGTACTGGATTCATCGCACTGAATTGGCGCGAGCCGACCGGCCACCGCTCTTCGTCTTTTTCCCGACGATCAACAGCCACGCACCTTTTGCACCCCTGCCGCCCTATCAGCCGAACTGGGACGATATTAATGTCTCTGCGGGAGAGGGCAGCGCGGTTGAAACGGTAAAACTGGAGGAACGGCTGGATGGGGCGGCGCTGGCAACGGCTTATCGAGAGAGCGTCCGGTACAACCTGGCGGTACTGGGTGGCTATCTGCGCCACTATGCGCCATCGAATGCGCTGTTGCTGGTCATCGGCGATCATCAGCCGCCGGCCATCGTTGGCGGTCGGGATATTTCCTGGGAAGTGCCCGTGCATGTCTTTTCCCGGGATCCGGCGCGGCTGGAATGGTTTATCGCGGCAGGATTCCGTACGGGAATGGTTCCGGGAACGGCTTCGGTGGGCGGGCTGGAACAGATGGGATTATTGCTGATTCAACAAATTCCACAGGATTCCAGAAATTAGCCACGGAATGACACAGAAAAACACGGAAATTTGTTTTTTTCTGTGTCATTCCGTGTCATTCCGTGGCTAAAATTCTCACGTTTGACTGAAGTGGGGATCAAGGCGGGTATCCTCTTTTCAGGAAATCGCCTAACTGCCCCTTTCAATTCAATATACAATTCTGCTTAGCCTTCCCGGCTCCGACCGCACGGGTCGGTGCCTCGCTTCTCCCGCCCATCCCGCCTGTTCACTGCTCTCCATGCGCCTGCCCACTATCCACCGTTGCTTGCTGATTATTCTTACCACCGTGGGGCTGATCAGTTGTCATGCGCCCAATAATCAGCTAGTGGTCGTTGAATTCTGGGCGATGGGCCAGGAAGGCGAGCAGGTCAAGGCATTGTTGCCGGAATTTGAACGCCGCCATCCGGGTATCCGGGTGCGGGTCCAGCAAATTCCCTGGAGCGCCGCGCATGAAAAATTGCTGACCGCTTACGCCGGTGACGCCATGCCCGATATATTCCAACTCGGTAATACCTGGATTCCCGAATTCGTCGCATTGCGGGCGCTGGAACCCTTGGATGCGCGGCTGAAAGACTGGTCGGCTGCTGCCGCTAATGACTATTTCCCCGGCATTCTCGCTACGAACCGGTTGGACGGTCAGACTTGGGCTTTGCCTTGGTATGTCGATACGCGACTTTTCTTTTATCGGAGCGATTTGCTGAAAGCGGTGGGCTACCCCGAGCCGCCGACCACGTGGGACGATTGGTTGCAGGCCATGGCGCGGTTGAAAACGCTCGATGATACGGAGCGTTACGCCATTCTGCTGCCCATTAATGAATGGCAGTTTCTCGTGATTCTCGCTCTGCAACGCGGCGCAACGCTGTTGCGAGACCGGCATCAGTACGGCGATTTCCAGAATCCCCGCTTTAAGGAAGCGTTCCGGTTTTATTTGAACCTGTTTACCGAGGAATTGGCGCCGCCGATGAGCAATACCCAGATGGCGAATCTGTATCAGGAATTCGCCAACGGTTATTTCGCAGTCTATGTGACCGGGCCGTGGAATATCGGCGAGTTTCGGCGGCGGTTGCCGGTGGGTTTGCAGGATCAGTGGATGACTGCGCCCTTGCCGGGCGCATCGCTGGCGGGCGGAGCCAGTCTGGCGCTGAGCCGCACGTCGCTGCATCAGGAGGCCGCCTGGACGTTGCTGGAGTATTTAGCGGAACCGGAACAGCAGGCGCGATTTTATCAAATCACCGGCGACCTGCCCGCCCGGCAATCGGCCTGGAAGAATCCGGCATTGGCGGGCAACCGTTATGCCCAGGCCTTCCGGCGACAGTTGCAGAATCTTCAGGCGACCCCGCCTATTCCGGAATGGGAACGGATTGCCAGTCGCCTGACGTATTACGTGGAAATGACGGCGCGGCGACAAATGACCGTGGATGAAGCGCTGGCGGCGCTGGATGGTGAGGTGGATCATATTCTGGAAAAGCGGCGGTGGTTGCTGGCGCGGGAACAGCCAACCTCACCCCCGGCTCTTCTCCCCAAGGGCGCGGGGGGATGATGAAAGGTCTAGAGCATCATGCCACTTTCAGTGCTTGGCTGTTTCTGGCCCCGGCGCTGCTGCTGATTGCGGTGTTCTTTTTTCTGCCGGTGCTGGCGGCGCTGTTGTTGAGCTTTACCGATTTCGATATTTACGCCCTGGGCGATTTGAACCGGCTGCGCTTTGTGGGCTTCAACAACTATCTGCATTTGCTGCAAAGCCCGCTGTTCTGGACGGCGCTCGGCAATACCTTCTATTTCGTGATTCTCGGCGGCCCGCTGTCGGTTGCGGTGTCCCTCAGCGCAGCGCTGCTGGTAAATGCCCGACTGACCCGCTTCCCCGGCCTGTTCCGCACGGCATTCTTTCTGCCCGTGGTGACGACGCTGGTCGCCGTGGCGGTGGTCTGGCGCTATCTCTACCATCCCCGCTATGGGGTGCTGAATTACGGATTAAGCCTGATGGGCATGGAACCGATTGACTGGCTGGGTGACCCGGACTGGGCGATGCCCGCGATTATTGTGATGGCGGTGTGGAAAAATTTCGGGTTCAACATGGTCATTTTTATCGCGGGTTTGCAGAACATTCCGCCGCAACTCTACGAAGCAGCGCGGATTGACGGCGCTGAAGCCTGGGCGCAATTTCGGCATATCACCCTGCCCCTGCTGGGACCGACCTTTCTGTTCGTGGCGCTGATGACCATGATTGGCTATTTTCAGGTGTTCGCGGAACCGTATGTGATGACCCAGGGCGGTCCCGCGAATCGGACCTTGAGCATCGTGCTGCTGATGTATGAAGAAGGCTTCCGCTGGTGGAACATGGGCTATGCGTCGGCGGCGGCGTTTATCCTGTTTGTGTTGATTCTGGCCGGGACGGTGCTGCAATTGAAATTACGCCGGAGAGCGTCGTCATGAACCGCTTCTTGCATTCTTTGTTTCCGGCGCTGGCCTTATACGGACTGCTGGTAGTCGGTCTGCTGCTGACGCTGACGCCATTGTGGTGGATGATTGCGGCGTCGCTAATGCCGTCCGGTGAAGCGAACAGCGTCCCGCCGCGCCTGTGGCCGAGTACCGTCACGTTTGAACATTACGCGGCGCTGTTCACCCGGCTGGATTTGGCGCGATATCTGTTGAACAGCGCACTGCTGGCCGGCGCGGTCACCGCCATTTCGCTGTTCATCAACTCGATGGCCGGCTATGCCTTCGCCAAGTTCCGGTTCCGGGGTCGCGACCCGTTGTTTCAGAGTCTGCTCGGGGCGCTGGTGATTCCTGCCCAGGTGGCGATGTTGCCGCTGTTCCTGCTGCTGAAACAGTTTGGGTTGATCAACACCTATTGGGGGGTGATTATCCCCGGCATGGCCAGCATCTTCGGCATTTTCCTGATTCGCCAATACCTGCTGGCCATTCCGGACAGCTTGCTGGATGCGGCGCGGATGGATGGCGCGGGCGAGTTCCGCATTTACTGGTCGCTGGTGTTGCCGCTGTGCCGACCGATTCTGGTCACGCTGGCGATTTTTACCTTCATGGGCGTGTGGAATGATTTTATGTGGCCTTTGATCGTCCTGACGGATAGTTCGCTGTACACCCTGCCGGTGGCGCTGGCCAATTTACTGGGCGAGCATGTGCAGGATACGGAAATGATGATGGCGGGTTCGGTGCTGACCGTGTTGCCGGTCATGCTGCTGTTTGTAGTCCTGCAGAAGTATTACATCGCTGGGATTATGCTCGGCGGGATGAAGGGCTGAAATTGACTACACTCAATCATTCTTGCTGATGCTGGCCTCCACGCAGAGACAATTTATGACGCCTCCTCACGCTTTCTCATCCCTTTTCCTCACGGTTCTCCTCTTTATGTTGCCTTCCACCCTGCCAGCGGCGACGCCCGAAGCACCAGTGACGTCCCCGAAAACCCTGTTGCTGGACGATTTTGAGAACCTTAGTGGCTGGAGCGCTGCCGTCTCGACCGGCGCCCGGCTGGAAATCGCTCAGGATATTGGCCTGGACGGTCGCCGGGCCATGCGGCTGGATTTCGAGTTTCAGGAAGGCGCGAGCTTCGTCATCGCGCGTAAAACCTTCCGGATGCGCTTGCCGGAAAATTTCGTGTTCCGCTACACCATCCGCGGGCAGGGGCCACGCAGTGATGTGGAATTTAAACTGGTCGACGCCCGCCAGAATGTGTGGTGGGCCAAACGGCGCGACTTCGACTTTCCCACCGACTGGCAACCGGTGGTCATTAAGAAACGCCATCTCCAACTGGCCTGGGGGCCGGGCGGCGCGGTGGAAGAACTGACCGAAATCGAATTCGCGATTTCCGCCAATGTCCTGGGCAAAGGATCGGTCTGGATCGACGAACTCACGCTGGAGGAACGCGAGCCGCTGGAAACCACGACGTTCAATCCGCTGGCGACCGCTTCTACCGAAATCAACGGTCATCCGCCCGCCGCGGCGCTGAATACCGATGCCAATACCTCCTGGCGCAGCGGCGAACTGGCGGAAAAGCAATGGTTGTTGCTGGATTTTGTGCGACCGCGTGAATATGGCGGACTGATCATCGACTGGGACGCTGACGATTACGCCATGGATTATCAGGTGCAGGCTTCCGATGACGGCAAACACTGGCGGACGCTGTACACGGTCAGTGGCGGCAACGGTCAGCGTGATTACCTGTATCTGCACAATGCGGAATCCCGCTACCTGCGGCTGAACCTGGAGCGCAGCAGTCGGGGACGCGGCTACGCCATTCGCTATATCGCCATTCAATCCTACGAATTTTCCGCCTCGCCCAACCGTTTCTTTGAAACGGTCGCCCGCGATGCCCGGCGCGGCCTCTATCCCCGCTATCTCCAGGGTGAACAGAGTTACTGGACGGTCGTCGGCGTTCCCGGCGACAGCCAGGAGGCGTTACTCAATGAAGATGGCACCTTGGAAGTCGGGAAGGGCGGCTTCACCGTGGAACCCTTCCTGTTCACCGATGGCCGATTGATCACCTGGGCGGATGTGGAACCGGTCCAGAGTTTGGCGGAGGATCATCTGCCGATCCCGACCGTGCGCTGGGAACTGGAACATTTCTGGTTCGCCGTCACCGCTTTCGCCGCGGGCAAGGCCGGGGAATCGGCGCTGTACACCCGCTACCGGATTGAAAACCTGAGCGATGAAACCCGCCATATCGCCTTATTTCTGACCGTGCGACCCTTTCAGGTCAGCCCGCCCTGGCAAAGTTTGAACAGCGCCACGGGCGTTGCGCCGATCCGCCAGCTCAGTTACGCCGACCGACGGGTTTACGTTGAACCGGGGGGTAAAAAGATCGCGGTGCTGACCACGCCGGATCGCTTCCGCGCCGCTGCTTTTGATCAGGGCGCCATTACCGATGAGTTGGTCAACGGTCGATTGCCCGAACGGGAACGGGTTGATCAGGATACCTTCGGTTACGCCGCCGGGGTTTTGGAGTACGGCTGGGATTTGCGTCCCGGCGAATCCCGCGATGTCTATCTGCGTATTCCGCTCCACGCCGCCGGCAACGATGCGCCCATCCTGCCCGAGGCCGACGCTGCTGCCCAAGTTAACCGGCTGCTGGAACGGACTCAGCGTGAGTGGGCAGCGCGACTGGATCGCGCCAGTCTGCAACTGCCCCCGGATGCCCGGCATTTGGCGGATAGTATCAAAAGCAATCTGGCGTACATTCTGATTAACCGCAATGGCCCGGCGATTCAGCCCGGTTCCCGCGCTTACGCCCGCTCCTGGATTCGCGACGGCGCACTGACCTCATCGGCGCTGTTGAGCATGGGTTTTACCGAAGAGGCGCGACAGTTTCTGCAATGGTTCGCTCCCCACCAGTTCCCGGATGGCAAAGTGCCGTGCTGTGTGGACGGGCGCGGTGCCGACCCGACGGTGGAACATGACAGTCATGGCCAACTGATTTACGCGGCGATGGAGTACTATCGCTACACCCGCGATGTCGGTTTTCTGCGCGAGATGTGGCCTTATGTCGTCAAGGCCGTTGGCTACATTGAGACCCTGCGCGACCAGCGCTCCAATGGTAAATATAGGGATGACGTGAAGTATCAGGCCTATCGCGGCCTGGTTCCGGAGTCGATCAGCCACGAAGGCTACGCCAGCCAGCCGCAGCATTCCTACTGGGATAATTTCTTTATCCTGCGCGGACTGAAAGACGCTGCCGCCATGGCGGTGATTCTCGACGAAGCGCCAGACATTGCCCGGATGACCGCCTTGCGCGACGCCTTCGCTCAGGATTTGTACGCCTCGATTGCGGAAACGCTGAAGGTGCATCAGATCGACTTTATTCCCGGCGCGGTCGAACTGGGCGACTTTGACCCGACCTCGACCA
>JAIFNF010000168.1 GCA_020047885.1 Gammaproteobacteria bacterium
CGGTGTTGAAGTTCAAACAAGCTCAAAACATGCGCAGCCGTCGTGACTTCGCCGGTTTCTGTATCCAGAGTTTCGCTTTCCCGAACCAAGGTTATTCCCGTGTTTTTGCTTCCCGGATCAATCTTGATCTTGATCGGCTGTAAAAAAGAATTATTGGTTCTTCGATACTTTCTGTGGAATTGATGCTGTAGGGCCGGTTTCAACCGGCTTAGCGGGATAAATCCCGCCCTACAGCCTTTTTAATCAAATAGTTAGAGAGACAATTGCTCTCGGCTGGGTCTGCCTCCACAACAATCCTTGAAGAACCGAATTATTCACACAACGATCCACCCGCCGAATAGAAAACGGCATGAACCGATGAACACGGGCGCGGCCTTTTTTCAGTAGCTTTCTGGCGTGTTTCTCGCTACACGGCATGAGCGGTTTTTGGTGTCGATCCACTACGAAAACAGCCATTCACTTTCTCCAAAATGCGCTTACGCGCCTAGTGACGGAAGCCTTACGGCTTCGCTCCCCTCGACAAGGTTGCGTACCGGCATCACGTCCCGATCCGTTTCGTGCTGACCCTAAGCGTGTCTGCAACCGGGACTTTCAGAGCCTGGGACTGAGGAAGCTCTGGGCTGAGTCTGGTCAATCCAGACTTGCGGTTTCATCCACCACAAGCCTCGCCCTTTAGGGCGGGGTGATTGACCAGGTCGGAACATTCTTCTTCACTGACCGCAAAACAATCCGCGTTGCGGTATCTGCGGTATCTGCGGCGGCCGATGTGACAGACTTTCGGGAAGATTCCTGACCGCTATCGGCAAAAAGCCCGCGCCAGTCGCCCCGCCGCAAGGCTTCCAGATTCGCCCCTAGGGGGTTGCCGCTCTTGGCAATCGCCGTCAACGTCGCATGATCCTGTGGATAGCCGAACAGAATTCCGCCAATGACCACGCCATCGCGCACAACCAGTTTGCGATAACGCGTGTCCTGGAGATTTTCATGCACGAAAACTTCGTCCGTCGGCTGCTCCGGTTCAAACTGGCCGACTGACGCTACATCAACGCCGGCCACCTTGAGCACCGTCGATGGCACAGTGCCCGGGTAGGTGCGATCGCCGCCCAGCGCATTGATGGCGGCGATTTCAGCTTGCGTGACCGAGGCTGGCCACAGGCCGTACACCCGCCCCTGAAATTCCGCCGCATCACCAACCGCGTAAACGCCGGCACGATTCGTGGCCATGCGGTCGTCAACGATAATCCCCTTGCCCGTGGCGATGCCCGCTTGTCGCGCCAATTCCACATTCGGGTCGATGCCAACACAGGTCAGAAATAGATCCGTATAAATCTGGCGACCGTCCTTCAAAACCACCCACTCGATCCGTTCAGCGCCATGCACGGCGCACACTTCGGCTGAGAGCACGATTTGCAGACCCAGCGCCGACAGATAGGTGGTCAGAAATTCGGCCGCCCGCGCATCCAACTGGCGCGATAACAGCCGCTCGCCGCGTTCCAGCACCGCCACGCGCAGCCCCAGTTTATGCAGTGCATAGGCCGCTTCCAGACCTAGCAACCCACCGCCGCCGATGACCGCCGTCCGACAGTGATGCTGTTGCGCAAAGGCGCGAATCGCCATAGCGTCCTCGGCCTCGCGCAGCACGGTGCTGCCGGGCAGTCCAAAATTCTCGATGGGCGGGATCAGACTGCGGCTACCGGTTGCGAGGATCAGCCGGTCATAGTCGAGATGTTCACCGGTACCGAGTTGGATCTGGCGGGCGGCGGGATCAATGGCCAGCGCCCGGGTATTCAGCCATACCGAAATCTTTCGCTCCTCGTACCACTTCTCCGGCTGGAGATAGAGTCCGGCCATCGCCGAACGGCCGTAGATCAACCGGGTAATGGCCATCCGGTTATACAAGTGATGCGCCTCCCGGGAAATCACGTCAATGGCGCAGTCCGGATGGTTACGGCGCACATAATCGGCGGCGGTGATACCGGCAATGCCATTACCGATAATCACTACCCGCTTGATCGCCGGGTCTGCCGCTATCACTGGCGGCGGCGCAGTCACCGCCACCGGCGCAGCATCGGCGGACAGACTGACGCAGACATTCCCCTGGATGCGGGCGCAACAGGCCATGCGCGTCCCTTCGCCACGACCGAGGCGTGCGAGGGTGGCTTTTTCCTCATCGCTCATCGGCGAGAGATGATCGCCATTCTCCAGCACGGTAATGGGATCCGCGCCACACATACCCATCCGGCAACCGGATTCAATCGGCATGCGGTTGGCTTCCGCGACTTCCAGCAGCGTTTTGCCCGGTTGCGCGATGATCTGCACATCACCCGGCTGGAAGGTCACTTGCAAACCGCCCTGCGCATCCTGGCGAGCCAGAGCGCGTTTGGCTGTGTCGCTCAAACCCACCGTTTGCGGCTCGGTGGCCGCCCGCCGGAACAGCAATTCATGGCGAAAACTACGCGCCAGCCAGCCGATGCTGGCGACGATCAACCCGCCCTGTAATGCCGGAGTCAGCCATTCAACGGGCGTTAAACCCAGCAGGCCGGCATACGCGGCGACTAGACCGGGCATGACAAACCAGTAGAACAGATTAAGCGATCCCATCGCATAGATCGCGGTGAGTTTGGCGCGGGTGATTTTCAGAAAGGTATCGAGGAAGAAAAACAGTCCAGTGCTGATGATCACCGTCAATGCAAAACGCCCATAAAGCGCCAAGGCGGTTTCCTGGCCGGGGATCGTCGTAAAATACGCCCAGATCAGCCCTGGAAAGGCACCGGCAAAGAAGCGGCGATAGCCACGGTAATGCAAGTCATCGTCGTACTGGTCGGCCAGATATGCCGCCTGTGGATTAAAGTCGTAGCAGTTCTTGGCGCAACCGACACAGGGATTGCAATGGCTGTTGGGAATCAATACCCACGGTGTTTGGCCGTACAGGCGCTGTACCGGGAGCAGAGGACAGAAGGTGCTGCACCAACCGCTTTTACCCTTGAACAATAAGCCGCCGAATAAGGCTGCCGCCAAGGTGCCCAGCAGGAGGATCGCGACGGCGCGGCCATCGGTGTTAAACAGCAGATGGCGGGTCGGCACCGCGACGAACAGCGCCGCCATGCCGAAAATGAAGGCATATTCCTTCAGCCAGACCGGCAGCGTCAGGCCGCGAGTAAAACCAAAGACCCGGGGAATCTGGTTCGCGGTACTCAGCGGACACACATTACGCCACAGACCCGGCGCGGCGAAAAACACCAGTGGTAAAGTTGGCACCAGAATTTTCCAGAAGAGCACCAGTCCTGGTTCGGGATGAAAGGCCAGTAAATACGCCACACCCAGGGTCAGGGTGACGGAAAGAACCCGCAGCGCCTGCCAAACGCGCAGTGGAATGCGGGTAGGAATCTGCGTGTAGTTGGGGAAGAGTGGGCTGGAGCTCAAGTGGATCTCCTGATCAAGCGCAATAAACAGGCTGACGGCAGGTAGACTTGGGGAACCCAGTCAAAGGCCGGTTGCCGCCATGGCGATGGCCTGACGCAGACGCAAGGACAGAATGCGACCCAAATCCATCAACATCATGCGCGCTAGTTCCGGATGGCGGCCGGCCAGGATCTCGAAGGATTCGAGTGACAGGGTATGCACTTCGCCATCGGTCACTGCCCGAACGGTCGCCGAACGAGCCTGGCCATCGAGAAAAGCCTGCTCGCCGAACACGGTACCTTCAGTCAGGTGTGCGATCCGTAACAGCCGATCGCGCTTTTGCGGCAACACGACTTCCAGCGTACCGCGCCCGACGATGTAGAGCGCCCGGCCGGTGTCCCCGATGTGCAGTAATTCTTCACTGGCTCGGAACACCCGGCACTGGGTAAAGGATAAAACCACCGCCCAGCTCTCTTCACCCAGTTCGGGCAAAAAAATCAGGGCTTGCCGGGCAGGCTGAGCGCTGTCCTGCGGGTAATCGAAAAATCCTGAAGCGTCCATCGATTATACTCTCTGCAAGTGAGTACAAGAATTAAGCTTGAATACACCTATCGTAGTCGGTCAGTGAATATTATCAGGATTTTGTGCGAAAGACCCCGTCCCTCAAGGCGGGGAGGATGACCAGGCTCATGGCTGTGTATGGATCAGTTGGCGTCATTTAACCCGGACGTTGGCTGGGACGCGGTTGCAATGCACTTCAATAGTGCAATCCAGCACCAATGATTACCCTTTTCTCAACCAAATACCGGGATCGCCAATTTGCTAAAATCAGCTAACTTTATATAAAAAATTGGTTTTCTCCTCATGATGTCTGCTGGCACAAACCCTGCTTGACTAAAAAATTCCATTTGGCTGCCCCGATTTTGCCCGTGCTCTGCTACGCTTTTTAGCGCGGACTCGTAAAACTTGAAAAAACGCTCATTCCACCGAACGAGAGGAGATCACTGCATGAATGGTTTGAAAACCCTTGCCACCACCGCAACCCTGCTATTCGCCGCAACCAGCGTCGCTCATGCTGGCGCTACGCTGGACGGCATCAAGAAAAACGGCTTTATCAAATGCGGTGTCAGCGACGGCCTGCCCGGCTTTTCCAGCGCCGATGAAAAAGGCAACTACCAGGGCATCGACGTCGACGTGTGCCGGGCGGTGGCCGCCGCCGTCTTTGGCGATGCGACCAAGCTCAAATTTACGCCGCTCACCGCTAAGGAACGCCTCACTGCTCTGCAATCCGGCGAAATTGACGTGCTGTCGCGTAACACCACCTGGACCTCCAGTCGCGACTCTGCCCAGGGCATGAACTTCACCGGCGTCACCTATTACGACGGCCAGGGTTTCCTGGTCAACAAGAAACTCGGCGTCAAGAGTGCCAAGTCCCTCGATGGAGCCACGGTCTGCGTGCAGGCCGGCACCACGACTGAACTGAATTTGAGCGATTATTTCCGCGCCAACAAGATGAAGCTGACCCCCATCAGCTACGACAAATCTGATGAGAGCGCTAAATCGCTGGAAGCCGGTCGTTGCGATGTGCTGACCTCTGACCAGTCGCAGCTCTATGCCCAGCGCATCAAGCTCGCTAAACCGGATGATTACATCGTATTACCCGAAGTGATCTCCAAGGAACCGCTGGGTCCGGTCGTCCGTCACGGCGACGATGACTGGTTCGATATTGTCAAATGGACCCTCTTTGTCATGGTGAACGCTGAGGAACTGGGCGTTACTTCCAAAAATGTCGAGGAGATGAAGAAATCCACTAATCCCGATATCAAGCGGATGCTGGGCGTTGAAGGTGACCGGGGCAAGGATTTCGGCCTAGCGAACGACTGGATGGCGGCGGTCATCAAGCAGGTCGGCAATTACGGCGAGATTTTCGACCGCAACGTCGGCAAGGGCAGTCCGCTGAAAATCGAACGCGGCCTGAACGCGCTGTGGACTCAGGGCGGCTTGCAATACGCGCCGCCGGTTCGCTAACCCTTTTACCCGCAGTCTCTCTCCCCTCAGTGGGAGAGGGACGTTTCAGGAATCCTTGATGACTGCACTATCCTCCGCCCCGGTCAAGCCGCCGTTCTGGAACAATCCCCAGATCCGGGCGATCCTTTTTCAAGTGGCCGCTCTCATCGTGACGGTGGCTTTTGGTTTATCCATTTTTGAAAACACCCAGGATAATCTGCGCCGGTTAGGCATCGCCTCGGGTTTCGACTTTCTCTCATCGCCGGCCGGTTTCGACATTATCCAGACGCTGATTCCCTACTCTGCAGCCTCCAGTTACGGCCAGGTGTTCTGGGTCGCGTTGTTGAATACCCTGCTGGTGTCCGCTCTCGGCATTGTGTTTGCTACGTTACTGGGCTTTGTGCTGGGCGTCGCCCGGTTGTCGAAAAACTGGCTGATCTCCCGACTGGCGCTGATTTATATCGAAACCTTCCGCAATGTCCCGTTGCTATTGCAAATTTTCTTCTGGTATTTCGCGGTTCTGCGGGCGATGCCGAGTCCACGCGAGAGCCTGAATCTGGGCGATGCGTTCTTTCTGAACATCCGTGGCCTGTATCTGCCGGCGCCCCAGTTTCAACCGGGCTTCGGTTGGGTAGTGGCGGCGCTCGGCGTGGCTGTCGTAGTGGCTATCGGCCTCACGCACTGGGCGCACCGCCGACAAATGGCTACCGGTCAACCCTTCCCGACGGTATCCAGTACCCTGACCCTGCTGATTGGTCTGCCGCTGATCGTGTTCTGGCTGGCGGGATCGCCGTTGCACTGGCAGGTTCCCGAATTGACCGGCTTCAACTTCCAGAGCGGTCTGGTCATCATCCCGGAAATGGCGTCGCTGTTACTGGCGCTGACCATCTACACCGCCGCCTTCATCGCTGAAATCGTCCGTGCCGGTATCCAGGCGGTCAGTCACGGTCAAACCGAGGCGTCATTCTCACTGGGTCTCCAGTCCAGCCTGACGCTGCGGTTGGTCATCCTGCCGCAAGCGTTGCGGGTCATCCTCCCGCCCATGACCAACCAGTACCTGAATTTGACCAAGAATTCCTCGCTGGCCGCCGCGATTGGCTATCCCGATATGGTCTCGACCTTTGCCGGCACCACGCTGAATCAGACTGGCCAGGCCATTGAATGTATTGTCATCACCATGACGGTTTACCTGACGATCAGTCTGCTGATCTCGCTGGTGATGAACGGGTATAACCGCAGGGTCGCCCTGGTGGAGCGTTAACGCATGACTGAATCCCGTCTTCCCCATCCTGACCTGCCGCCGCCGGCCAGTACGATTGGCGCACTCGGCTGGATGCGCCGCAATCTGTTCTCTTCGCCGCTCAACATCGCGTTGACTGCACTAGCCGCTTATGTGCTGTGGATCGCCATTCCGCCGCTGCTTAACTGGACGGTGCTCAAAGCTACCTGGAGCGGCGATACCCGGGACGCCTGTCAGGCGAACAGCGGCGCGTGCTGGGTGTTTATCCGGGTTCACTTCGACCAGTTCCTGTACGGCTTCTACCCGGAGGCGCAACGCTGGCGGGTCAACCTAGCGCTACTGTTGCTGATCCTAGGCGTAGCACCGCTGTTTACCCAAGCCCTTACCAACGCCGCCAAGGTGAAACTGGGCTTAAGCCTGCTGGTCATTTACCCGATCATCGCGTTTATCCTGTTCAAAGGCGGCCTGTTCGGTCTGCCCGACATTGAAACCAGTCGCTGGGGTGGGTTGTTTCTGACCCTGGTCATTGCGGGCGTCGGGATGACCGCCGCCCTGCCGCTCGGGGTACTGCTGGCGCTAGGGCGACGTTCGGAGATGCCGGCCATTCAAACCTTGTGCATCACCTTCATCGAATTCTGGCGCGGGATACCGCTGATCACCGTGCTGTTCATGTCATCAGTGATGTTGCCGCTGTTTCTGCCGGAAGGGATGAATTTCGACAAACTGCTGCGGGCGCTTATTGGCGTCACTCTGTTCCAAGCCGCCTATATGGCCGAAGTCGTCCGTGGCGGTTTGCAGGCCATCCCCAAAGGCCAGATCGAAGCTGCGGCTGCTCTGGGACTGGGCTACTGGAAAACCATGGCGCTGATCGTCCTGCCGCAAGCGCTGAAACTGGTGATTCCCGGCATCGTCAACACCTTCATCGCCCTGTTTAAGGACACCTCGCTGGTGTTAATTATCGGGCTGTTCGATCTGATGAACATCGTCCATAACGCCACCACTAATCCCGAATGGCTCGGCTTTTCCACCGAGGGCTATGTGTTCGCCGCTGCGGTTTACTGGCTGTTCTGTTTCAGTATGTCCCGCTACAGCCAAAGCCTGGAAAAACGCCTGCACACCGGCCACAAACGTTAGGAATCTGCACTGATGAATGCACTTGCCGCTTCTACGCCCCTGTCCGATCAGGTCATGATTCAGATGGACAGCATCCACAAATGGTATGGCGCTTTTCATGTCCTCAAAGAGATCAATCTGA
>JAIFNF010000102.1 GCA_020047885.1 Gammaproteobacteria bacterium
TACAGCTTCCAGTTCCGACGCAATCGCCGCTCCAACCGGTGAAGGTGGAGCCGACAGTAGGCGCAGCGGTCAGGGTCACTACTTGGCCACTGGTGAAGGTGGCATCACATGTCGTACCGCAATTAATCCCGCCCATGTCACTGGTCACTGTCCCAGTCCCCGACCCGGCTTTCGACACCGTTAGGGTATAGGTAGACAGTGCGGTAAAACTGGCTTTGACGGTGCAATTAAGGGTGATCGGAGCGGTCGTGTAGGTACCGGTCGCGACATCCAGCGTCCCCCCGCAAGTGCCGCCCATTATCGCGGCGTAACCAGGGTTCGGAGCGATGGTAAAAGTGAGTGGCTGGTTGTAAGTTGCTGTCTGCGGAGTACTCGGACTCATGCTGCCATTGAGGGTGGCGTAGGGAGTGACGATGCTGGACGTGCCAGCGCTGCCTTCCACCGCGCCAATATCTACGAAATCTCCCAAGCCGCCATTTTGAATGCGCGCCGCGCCGCGTTGATCGGTCGTCATCCCGGAAGGAATAAGCGCATTGCTACCTGCGTCAATGGTGGTCGCATCCAGTGGGAGATGGGTTTGCGTGGGACCGCCATAGTTTGCAAGACCACCCAGTACCGTTCCGATGGCGCCAGCAGGAGTTAAGTCACCATTGGTGCCCGGAACAAAATCACTGGTGGCGCCACTCGAAGCCCGAGCACCACTTACACCATCAATGCCAATTCGGTTGTAGCCTTGAGAATGGAGATGCGAGCCGGACTGGAGGATGGAGATTTCTCGGTCGTTAACGTTACTAGCGGTATTGCCCGCAATAATGCTATTTCCGACCGTGATGAATGCCCTCCCGTAAATACCACCGCCCCACACATCGGCGTGGTTACCGGTAATCGTGCTGTTGTTGATCGTGAGAATGGCACTGGTACTACCTGTTTCAATCCCTCCGCCGGTTGACGAGCCCCCCCCCTGCGCCCTATTGCCCGAAAGGGTACTATTGGTAACGATGATTCTCCCGCTAATGGCTCTTATAGCACCAGCGTAACCGCCATTCACGATGTTACCCGACAAGGTGCTGTTGATGATGACCAAATCGTCTTCGCTGCCACTCCAAATGGAGATGCCCCCCCCGTGCCAGCTGGCCGTGTTGTTGGAGACCGTGCTGTTGATAAGGGTGAAACCGCTGTAACCGGCAATCGCACCGCCAGCGCCAGTATCGGCGTGGTTGTCGTTCAACGTGCTATCTGCCACGACGATCCTTACATTCGCAGTGCTGCCGTAAATGGCGCCACCCGAATCGGAGGTACTGTTGCTGTTCAGAGTGCTGCGCAAGACGGTCAGTGCATTCCCTGATGTGGAGATCGCACTGCCGTTATTACCGGAGAAGGTGGAGTCTACAACCGTTATCGTACCGCCACCCCGAATGGCGCCACCTTTGTAGTTCGCTTGGTCTTGGACCTTGTTATTGGTGAAGTGACTGTTGCGGACGGTGAGGATGCCGCTGTTTAGTATGGCGCCGCCACCGCTAAGAGCGGGCGATTGCCCCTGCACAAAATTCAATCCGTTGATGACTGCCTTCTTACCGGAATTGATGACCAAAATTTGCGTGTTATCTTGACCATTGATCGTTATCGCGCCGTTCCCTTCAATCAACACGTCATCGGTGATGGTCAATGTTCTATCACTGGGTAACGCTCCATTGGTAAGGGCAATCGTGCCAGTGAGGCCACTTTGGAAGGTGATCCGGTTCGGGCCGACGTCGGTGTTAGCCTTGATGATTGCTTCTCGCAACGAGCAATCGCTGTCGCACGTACCATCTTTGGTATCATCAAGTTTGGTCACCACCAGCGTAGCGGTATCAGGAATGAACTGTGCGGTGAGGGTGCAATCCGCCGTGGTCGGGGCGGTGATGTAGAGATTGCCGACGAGATAACCGCCGCAACCGGTGACCATCGCGCTGTAGCCTGCATTGGGCGTGACGGTGAAGGTGGTGGTTTCTGTATACACAATGTTTCCCGAAGTGGGGGAGACCTCACCGTTGAGGCCGCTGCCACTGACCGTAATGGCGTAGCTGTCCAGGCTAAAAGTGGCCGTAACGACCCCCCAAAGGGCATGTGCCACCCATCGTGGGGGTATAGCCGGGACTAGCGACAGTGAAGGTGGTCGTTGCGCCCTGATTTACGGTTCGCGTCGCCGGGCTGATGACTCCGCCGGGGCCAGCAGTGGCAGTGACGGTGTAGGTTGGGATCAGCGTCCATTGGGCATACAGGATGATGTTGGAGCTGCCCATCGTAAAGGTTGCGCCGGGGGCGTAGCTGGTGCCGCTGCCGTTCGCCGCCGTATTCCAATCCGCGAAGGTAGCACCGGTTTTCACCAAGGTGCCGGCGCCGAGAACCGTGACCGTGTTGCCGGGGAGGTAGGGGCTGCTGCCATCAGTAGGCACTGTTCCGCCGGTGCTGCCGTTGCCATTGTAGGTCACGGCATAGGTGCCGATGAGATCAAAAGTCGCGGTGACAAATTGCGCAGCGTTCATCGTGACCGTACAAGTTCCGGTGCCGGAACAGCCGCTGCCACTCCAGCCGATAAATGTGGAAACGCCGTTGGCCGTGGCTGTGAGCGTCACCGATGTCGCCGAGGCGAAATTCGCCGTACAGGCTCCAGGACAATTGAACAGCACCTCATCACTCACCGAGCCGCTACCCGTGCCTGCCAGAATTACGGTCAGGGGATAATTGCTACCGGATTCTACCGCGCCGATGTCCACGGTCAGCGGGGTGCCTTGAATGCGGCTATAACCGCGCTGATCGGTGGTAATGCCTACCGGAATCAGCGCATCATCGCCCGCGTTAATCGCCGGACTGGTGCCCGCAATTGGCAGATGGGTTTGCGTGGGGCCGCCGTTGTCGGCTAATGCGCCGATGATGGCGGTTATCGCTACGGTCGGCGTCAAGTCGCCCGTCCCTGCGGTGTAGGTTCCGCTGATTCCCGGAACGCCATTGACGCCAAACAGGTTATAGCCCTGAGAGATGAAATTGCTGCCGTCTACCCAGATTTCCGGGCCGGTTGTGGCGCTGTTGCCGGCAACCAGCGTATTACCGATCGCGACTGATCCCTGGATGTACAGACCGCCACCAAGGTTGGCGGCGGTATTGTAGGCCACTGTGCTGCTGCTGAAAGTCAATGGGGTATCACTGGCCACGCCGCCGCCATGAGTTGAGTTATTGCCAGAGAGAGTACTATTGATGATCTCCACACTGGTGCTGAGACTGGGGCTGGTACCCTTCCAACTGGCTATTCCACCACCCATGGACGCACTGTTGCCGGATACGGTGCTTTCAATCAGTTTCAGTTGACCAACCCAATTCAGATTAAGCGTATCGCTCCAGATGCTAATCCCGCCACCATCGCCCACCGCGATATTATTGATAATCCGGCTACTCTTGACGATAGCCACACCACCATTGTTAATTCCGCCGCCGCCGTCGTTACCATTGGTATTGTTGGCCCGGTTCCCGCTGATTTCGGTGTTAATCACAGTCAGCGTTCCCTGGTTAGCAATGCCTCCGCCTCCATACTCCGCCACATTTGAGGAAATTTTGCTGTTGCTGACCGTCAATATGCCTTCGCTGTTGATTGCGCCGCCCCAGGTGGTCGTATAACCATTCTGGAGCGTCAATCCGTCGATAGTGGCCGTTACCCCAACGCTGATCTCAAAAATATTCCAGGTGCCGCCACCCAGCCGGTTGCCATCAACCGTCAGATTCGCCGCGCCCGGCCCCTGAATCGTGAGGTCACCGGTGATAGGGATTTTTCCCGAGGTCAGGAGAATAGGTCCGGTCAATCCGGCTTGGAACGTGACGGTGTCCGCGCCGGTTGCGCTATTCGCGTCAAACACCGCCTGCCGCAATGAACCCGCGCCACTGTCCGAGTTAGTAGTGACGATGAAAGTCGCCGCCCCGGCGGGAAGGCTCAATAAACCGCCCAGCAGCATCATCAGCGCCAGCGTCGCCAGCAGCCACCCACCCTTTCCTACTCCAAACCCGTTCCGCATCATCGCTTTTCCCTCTTGATTATTCCCGGACTAGCCAGACTTGCTCAGGATGATTTTAGCAATACTGATCACGCATTCACCCGCCGTCCCGGCGAGGGGGCGGGATAAATACCGGTTAAGACCCGTCCACTCAGGCCACCGTCTTAAACAGATCTTCGGGCCGGTCAGCAGTCAGAATCCGCTTGAGCCAGTGTTGTACCTGCTCCAGTGGCGCTGCGTAGATCTGCTGTTCAACCGCCGGGGCTGGGGCACCAAATTTGGTCTGAAAGAGAATTAACAGTGCATTCGCTTCACCGCGTTTTTCGCCACGTTCTTCACCGCGTTTTTCGCCGCGTTCTTCACCGCGTTTTTCGCCGCGTTCTTCACCGCGTTCTTCGGCAAATCGTTCCCAACTCATCACATAAGGCATCTGGTTTTCCTCCTCATAAGCCATCACTTCCTGCCGCAATGCCAGTTCCAGGTCATCGGGCAGACGAATCATCCAGTCAATAAAACGCAGTAACTGCAAGATATCCTCACGGGAATAGCGGTGTGCGTACAGCAACAGGATCAGTTCCCGTTTGCGCGCCTGGCGCACCGGTTTCTTCGTGCGCTGATGGGCCACCAGTTGCGCCATGGCGACGACAGCAAACGGGTTGGTCGCCGCCCGGGCGCGTAACTCATCCCACTGCGTCCGCCAGTCCTGCAGGTTATGCACCCGGAAGGTGAACCGCTCTCCGTAGCCGTCCCGCTCGGCCACATAGTTCCCCAACCCGCTGCTGTCGCGTTCATGGGTCACGACTGCCAGGCTGATGATCTCCACCTCACCATGGCGGTCGTGGATCCGGTAGTAGTATTGGAACATCCGGTGGTTAAACTGATCATCGGCTTTGCCTTGGACTTCGATGTGGATCAACAACCACACCGCCAGACCTTCCTTCAAATAAACCTTCACCAACCGGTCGGCGTACCGTTTGCCCATCGTTGAATCGCCGGTCAGTTTCTGCAATTCGGCATCGAGAAATTCATACGGCTGGCTCCAGTCAATCACGTCATGCACCAAGGGAAAGAACAGGTGCATGAACGGCTGGAAATAGGCGCTGATCGCCTCCTTCCAGGGGGAATCAAAATCCTGGTAAGTGGACATCTCCGCGACCGGTGATTCCTCCGGCGCGGGTGAAGTTGGCGCGGGTTCAGGTGTCATGACTATTAGCTCTGAGAGACAGGATTGCGATAGTTTAATGCGGAGCTGACAAGGGGTCGCGCTCCGGTTTCCTGAGGTAATTTCCGGCAAAGAACTCACCCAGCAACGATTCATACCCCGAACCCTCCCCCGCAAGGGAGGAGGGAGAAAATGGGTATTACCCTTTACTTTCCTTCTTGACCTTCTTCTCGGCCTTTTTCTCCTTCAGGGTTTTCGTGGCTTTCTTCTTGGGTTCTTTCTTAATATCAGTACCTTTACTCATGGGTTCACTCCTTCTGGTTGGGGTAAAATCTCCAAGGAAGTGCGGAGAGTCAATGCTGATCATTCAACGATCTGCAATCTTCTCCAACACAGCCTCCACTGCCACTGCCCGAGCCTCCGCATCGGGCAGATCCTTGATAAAGCGTAGCTTATCCCGCCCGTCCAGCTTGTAAATTCTGGACTGCTGCTGGATCAATTGCACGAGTTTAGCCGCGTCCACTTTCGGCTCCGGCCCAAACACCAGCCGCCCACCTTTCGGTCCGGCTTCGATCTTCTGAATACCGACCGGCAACGCCCGCAATTTCAGACCCGTCACCCGGAACAGCGTTTTCACCGGGGTCGGCAACAGGCC
>JAIFNF010000228.1 GCA_020047885.1 Gammaproteobacteria bacterium
AGCCTTGAAGGTATCCATCCATGCGTAAATTCATGACCATTCTGGCCACCCTCCTGACCGTGCTGGTGCTGATCGCGGGCGGCATCTGGGGTTATCTGTGGTACAGCACGCAACAGCAGATTGAACAACTGGTGCTGGCCGCCAAGCCCTTTGCCGAAATCAGTTATGGCGGAATTGAGATTTCCCCGTCCGGATCAGTAGGCGTCATGCAGATCAAAATCATTCCCCATTTTGTCAATGACATCATTTCCATCGGCACTATCCGGCTCAATGCCCCCAATATCCTCGCTCTGCTCAATATCCGCCGCCAACTTGGCCAGGGCCAGTTGCCCGCAGCGATGTCTTTGACCCTCCGTGGACTGGAGCTACCCTTGCATGGCGGCATTATCGGGCCAAAGCCGCCTTCCCCGCGGGAACGAATGCCCTTTGACGATCTGGACACGCTGGGCTGTGGGCCAGTGGTTCACTTTAGCGGCGACGAATGGCAGGAAATGGGCTATGAACGTTTCATCAGCAATCTGGACATCGGCTATCGTCTGGACGCCAAACAGATTCAGGTGCGGGTGAACAGCAACACCCGGGACTGGGCCTCGCTCAGCCTGGAGGCCCAATCCGTGACCCCGAAGCTGGCCAGCCTGAACGTCGTCCTGCAGGATGATGGCTACAACACCCGCCGCAGTAACTACTGCGCCGTCAAGGCTGGCAAACCCATCAATGAATATATCGCCGACCATGTGCGGCTGGTCGTGGAGCGGCTGCGCGCCAACGGCATCCAGCCGGGACCGGGACTGATCGCCGCCTACCAGGGCTATCTTGCCGAAAATGGCTCGCTCACCCTGACGGCTACTCCCCCTGCGCCCATTGACCCGTCTGAGTTAGGGCTTTACACGGCTGAAGACGTGGTCAAGCTGACCGGCCTGACCGTCAAGGTCAACGATCAGCCCATTAGCGATCTGCGCGTCGAATGGAATAATGCCCAGGTGGTGAAGGCACTGGGCATTGGCGCACCCCCGTTACCGGATGAGGAAGAAGCACCAGCGGTCGTTGCGCCAGTTCCCAAACCGGTCGTCATTCAGCAATCTTTCCATCCCATCGCCGTCAGCCAGCTAAACCAGCATGTCGGCAAAGTCGCCAAGCTGCAAACCAGCACCGGCGTCAACTATCGAGGGAAACTGGAAACGATGGCTGAAGGAATGATCAGAATTACTATCCGCAAACCCGGCGGTACGGCGACCTTATCTTTGCGCAGTGAAGATATTACCGGGGCGGAAGTGCTTTATTAGCCACCATTCAACCTTCCCCATTGCGGGGAGGGCGACAATACTCAGGCGGCGAACGGATCCCGCAACACGATGGTATCCACCCGATCAGGGCCGGTGGAAATCAGGTCAATGGGCGTATCGGCCAATTCCTCCATGCGCTGCAGATACGCCTGGGCGTTCGCAGGTAAAGCTTCATACCGCCGCACGCCCACCGTCGAATCCTGCCATCCCGGCAATTCCTCATAAATCGGCTCGCAAGACGCCAGCGCTTCCGCACCCAGCGGCGCACTGTCCAGTCGTTCCATCCCACACTGATAGCCCACGCAAATCCGAATCTGCTCCAGCCCATCCAGCACATCCAGCTTGGTCACGCACAGTCCCGACACGCTGTTATTGAGAATGGAGCGCCGCAACGCCACCGCATCAAACCAGCCACAACGCCGCCGCCGACCCGTGGTCGAACCGAATTCATGCCCGCGTTCAGCCAAGTATTCCCCAGTCTCATCAAACAACTCGGTGGGGAACGGCCCGCCGCCGACCCGGGTGGTGTACGCCTTGGTAATCCCCAGCACATAATCCAGATAGCGTGGTCCTAATCCGGTCCCGGTCGCCGCGCCGCCCGCTGTCGTATTCGAAGACGTCACATAGGGATAAGTGCCATGGTCAATATCCAGCATCGCCCCCTGCGCCCCTTCAAACAGCATGTTATCGCCACGCCGCCGGTGCCGCAGCCGCTCCGCCATGACCAGGGTTTCATCCAGTACCTTCTGGAAATCGACCGGGTCAGTCTGAAAATAGCGCTGCAACACAAAATTATGGAAATCCAGCGCCTCGCCCAACTTGGCGGCGAACCGCTCCCGATGGAACAGATCACCAAGCCGCACCGCCCGCCGCGCCACCTTGTCCTCGTAAGCCGGACCGATGCCACGCCCGGTCGTACCAATCGCCCGATCACCACGAGCTTTCTCGCGGGCCTGATCCAGGGCGACGTGATAAGGCAGAATCAGCGCACAAGCCTCGCTGATCCGCAACCGCGCCTGCACGGCTACACCTTGCTGCTCCAATCGATCCATCTCGGTCAGCAACGCCGTTGGCGACAGCACCACGCCATTACCGATCAGGCAGGCCACGCCTTCGCGCAAAATACCGGAGGGAATCAGATGCAGCACCGTCTTCTGACCCTTGATGACCAGCGTATGCCCGGCATTATGGCCGCCCTGAAAGCGCACCACCGCCGCCGCCCGATCGGTCAGCAGATCCACCACCTTACCCTTGCCCTCGTCGCCCCATTGCGCGCCGATGACGATGACATTCTTGCCCATATCAGGTTCCTGTTTTATTGACTGAATTCGGCAAGGGTATCACGATCCACTCGCCTGCTGTTTGCACCAACTGCAGGTCGCATCCCAAAGTGCACGGTTCCACATCGGCCCCCGGCAGCGCCCGGATGACCCGTTTCCCCTGGCGGCGCAGATTCACCACCTCGCTTTCCAACGCCGCATCACCCATCGACGGGGCGTAAATACCCGTTGCCGCGACCTCTGGCCATGCGCCTAACCACAACAAGTTTGCCAGATCGGTGCTAAACCCGGTTGCTGGCCTAGCCCGGCCAAACACCTGACCAATCTCGTCATACCGTCCACCCTGGGCGATGGCGACGCCCTGGCCCGGCGTGTAGGCGGAAAATAGAACGCCGGTGTGATAGTGATAGCCGCGCAATTCCGCCAGATCGACGTGAATCGGCAAGTCCGGCCACGATGAGCGCAACGCCTCGACCAACCGCCGCAGCATGGTCAACGCTTCTCCCACTGCATCGCTACTTGTCGCCAAACGCGCCTCCGCTTCGTCCAGCACGTCCGGCCCGCCGTTCAAGGTCGCCAGCGCCTGGAGCGATTCGCGCTGCGGTTCGGGTAGCGCCCACTCTGCGAGTTGCTGATGAATGTCCGGCAACGCCTTGCGCTGCAACGCTTCAAACAGCACCCGTTCCCGTTCAGCGCTCAATCCCGCCTGCCGAACCAGTTCGCGGAAAATCGCGACATGACCCAGATCCAGATGGATCTCGCTGATTCCCGAAATGCACAGGGTCTCCAGCATCAGGGTCAGCACTTCCAGATCGCTTTCCCAGCCGCGATGGCCGTACAACTCTACGCCCGCCTGATAGGGACTGCGGGAGCCGCCAAACCCATCGGCGCGGGTGCGCAACACCGTGCCCATATAGCATAGCCGCACCGGGCTATCACGCTTGAGCAAATGCGCGTCAATCCGCGCCGCCTGCGGGGTCATATCCGCCCGCACCCCCATCATCCGGCCGCTTAACTGATCAGTCAGTTTGAAGGTTTGCAACTCCAGATCATCGCCCGCTCCGGTCAGCAGCGAGTCCAGAAACTCTATCAGCGGTGGAATAATCAGTTCGTAACCCCAACTTTCGTATAAGTCGAGCAGGTCACGACGCAGCCGTTCCAGCCGACTCGCAGCGGGCGGCAGGATTTCTTCAATGCCTTCCGGCAATAACCAGCGATCTTGGATCATGGAAAGGGAGAACACAGGGCAGTGTGAATCAGGAGTTCAGCCTGAGGATGGAATCAGCGGAAGAAGTAGAGCACCACCAGGCCCAGCCCCATACTGGCCAGTCCAGCCAGCCGCAAGATCTGGTTATCCAATTGCGCCATCCGCTGCAAAGTTTTTCGGAAGGACTCCGGACTGAGAAACGGCAGAACGCCTTCCAGCACCAACATCAGACCGAGCGCCGCCAGCAGTTCATTCCACATGGCGGCATCCGGTCAAGGCGTCACCGTCGTGACTACAACGGATCGCCCTCATCATTGCGCGTTGCTAGGCGGAGACACAGAACTGGGTTGCGCCTGGTTGAAATAGCGGAAGAACTGCGAATCAGGCTCCAGAACCAGCACGTCATTATGGCTGTTAAAGCTCTGCCGATAGGCGCTCAGGCTGCGGTGGAAGCTATAAAAATCCTGATCCTTGCTATATGCCTGGGCATAGATATTCGCGGACTGGGCATCGCCCTCGCCGCGCTGGCGCTCAGCATCACGATAAGCCTCCGCCAGAATCACCGTACTTTGCCGATCCGCATCGGCGCGAATCCGCTCCGCCGCTTCGCCGCCACGCGAACGGAAATCCTTGGCCACCCGCAACCGCTCGGCCTTCATGCGGCTGAACACGGAGTTGCTGACATCCGGCGGCAAGTCAATGCGCTTGATCCGGACATCCACTGCCGCAATACCCAACTGCGTCGCCTGCTCCTTGAGCAGTCGGCTGAGCGTGTCCATGATTTGCACCCGGTCACCGGACACCACTTCCTGAATGCTGCGTTTGCTGAACTCGCTGCGTCTGATCCAGCCGGACATTCGCCTGGGTCGGGTCGCCGCCGACCGTGGTATAGAACTTCCGCACATCCTCAATCCGCCACATCGCGAACGAATCGACGATGACGTTCTTTTTCTCAGCGGTCAGAAACCGTTCCGGATCAGTGTCCAGGGTCTGTAACCGCCGGTCAAATTTGCGGACGTTGTTAATCAACGGCCATTTCCAGTGCAGGCCGGGCTTATAGTTGTCCTGAACGATTTCGCCCAACTGAAAGCGGATCGCAGTCTGGGTTTCATTCACCGTGAACAGCGACATCGCCAGCACCGCAACGAGTGCGCCCATCGCCCCCAGCACGGTATTACGAGACATCGGCAATGTTGAACCGGCCATCAGCGCACCTCCCGACTACGATTCAAATCCCGCAGGCGCGTTGCTGCCGCGCTGCCATCCTGCGACGTCGATGAAGACGCCGGTAACGTTTCCAGGGTTCCGCCTGCCGCTCGCCCATCGTCTGCGCCGGGCATCGCCTCTCCCGACTTCAGCAACCGGTCCAAAGGCAAATACATCAGGTTATTCGTGCCCTGCACATCCACCAGCACCTTGCTCACCCGGGACAGCACCGTTTCCAATGTTTCCAGATAAAGGCGCTCACGGGTCACTTCCGGAGCCCTGCTGTAAGCGGCCAATAACTGCTCGAAACGGCTCGCCTCACCTTGCGCCTGCGCGATGACCTGTTCCTTATACGCCGATGCTTCATTCAACCGCCGAGCTGCCTGACCGCGCGCCCGGGGAATGACCTCATTCGAGTAAGCTTCCGCCTCGTTCTTCAACCGCTGCTCGTCTTCTCGCGCCTTGATGGCGTCAGCAAAAGCATCCTGCACTTCTTCCGGCGGTTGCGCGTCCTGCAACACTGCAGTGATGACTTGCAAACCCGTGCCGTAGCTGTCCAGGATACTTTGGCTCAGGGTGCGAATATCCGCCACGATGTCGCTGCGGCCTTCGGTCAACACAAAATCCATGGTGCTTTTGCCGATGGTCTCGCGGGTGGCGCTTTCCACCACATGCACTAGGACGCTTTCCGGATCGAAGACGCCGAACAGGTAAGCGCGGGGATCCTTGATCTGGTATTGCACCGCCAGCCGCACATCCACGATGTTCTCATCCTGGGTCAGCATCAGCGCTTCTTTCGGCACCGAGCGAATCGCCGGTTGTTGCCGACCGCCGGCAGCCCCGGAACGATAGCCGATTTCCCGGAAACGGCGCTGCTCGACATTCACGACGTCCACCTGGTCAATCGGAAAGATCCGCAAATGGGGGCCGGGCAACGTCGTTTCCAAATAGCGGCCAAACCGCAGCACCACACCACGCTCACCTTCATTCACGATGTAGATACTGGCAATCAACCAGCCGATCACCGCGATGACGCCCACCACCAGAGCAATGCCGGCCAGGCCGGAACCGCCCGAACCGGAGGCTCCACCGCTGCCACTGCTACTACTATTGCCGCTGCCACCACCGCGCCGTCCGCCCAGCAGGCTGTTGAAGCGATCCGACAGCTTGCGAACGACTTCATCCAGATCAGGCGGACCCTGATCGCGACCGCCTCCACTCCAGGGATCGCGGTTGCCACCTCCCGGTTCATTCCAGGCCATGTCGTACCTCAAAGTTGGTCTTCATTACAGTTCAAAATCGGGAGGGAGAATCCTGAGCGCACCCATTCCGCCCGCAGGCCGTCCCGACGATAGAGCAAATCTACGTTACTGCGCGAAGTGCGCACTTCAATCAGCCATTCACCGGCGGAATCGGTCTCCTCCGCGACCACCGCGCCCAGTTCAAACAGGCGGGCGCGCAACCGGGCGGCGGAATGCGGCAAACCGAGCCAGCCCTGCACCGTTCCGCCCCGCAAGCGCTCGGCCAGCGCGGTGGACAACAAATCCAGCCCGGCACCGGTCGCCGCCGACAGCCAGACCGCTCGCGCCTGACCTTCGCTATCCCGCTCCAGACGTGGCGACTCCCCGCTCAGGTCAATCTTGTTAAACACCTGCAATTGCGGACGATCCGCGGCACCAATCTCCGCCAGCACCGCCTCGACCTGGGCAATGACGCCCGCCCGGTCGGGATGATGCGCATCGATTACATGCAGCAACAAACTGGCCTCGACGGTTTCCCGCAAGGTAGCGCGAAACGCCGCGACCAGCTCATGCGGCAAGCGACTGATGAAACCGACCGTATCCGCAAGAATGACGGATTCCACGCCCGGCAGTTCCAGTCGCCGCAGCGTCGGATCCAGCGTGGCGAACAGTTGATCGGCCGCATAAACCTGCGCCTGCGTCAGTGCGTTGAACAGGGTGGATTTGCCCGCGTTCGTGTAGCCCACCAGGGAAACCGTCGGCAAATCGGCCTTGCGCCGTGCCTTGCGGCCTTGTTCGCGCTGCCGATCCACCCGCACCAAGCGCAGCCGAATCTGCTTGATCCGCTCCGCCAGCAATCGCCGGTCGGTTTCCAACTGGGTCTCGCCGGGACCGCGCAAGCCAATACCGCCGCGTTGCCGCTCCAAGTGAGTCCAGCCCCGCACCAGTCGGGTCGATAGATGACGCAATTGCGCCAGTTCCACTTGCAACTTGCCTTCAAAACTGCGGGCGCGTTGGGCAAAGATGTCCAGGATCAATCCGGTGCGATCCAACACCCGGCATTGCAGAAACGTTTCCAGATTGCGCTCCTGACTCGGCGACAACGTATGGTCGAAAATGACCAGTTTGGCCTCGCTCTGTTCGGCAGCCTCGCGGATTTCCGCCGCTTTGCCACTACCGGCAAACAGGCGCGAATCCGGGGTTGAACGACGCCCCGTAATCAGCGCCATGCACTCCGCACCAGCGGAAGCGGCCAGATCCTGGAACTCGGCAGCATCCTGGCCCTCCGCGCCGTCCAGCGTCAGATGCACCAGAACGGCGCGTTCACTCCCCTGCGGACGCTCGAGCAAACGACCCTCCGCACACCCGGTTCAAAGCGTTAGGACTGTTCACCAGAATCCATATCGTCGGGTGCCAGATTCAGCCGAACATTGCGCACCGGGACGACCGTAGAAATGGCGTGCTTGTAAATCATCTGACTCACGCTGTTCTTGAGCAACACCACGAATTGATCAAAAGATTCAATCTGGCCCTGCAACTTGATGCCATTGACCAGATAGACCGAGACGGGAATCCGCTCCTTGCGCAGCGCGTTCAGGAACGGTTCCTGGAGGGAATGACCTTTTGCCATTGCAATACTCCCTTGTTGTTATAGGGCGAAAGTTGAATAAACCGAAGCTTGAAACCAAGCCAAAAAAGTCAAAGTGGCTCAAAATCATCGAAGAGCCAACAAAATGTTCTGCACAATATGTGCCTGACTCCAGGGACGGTCTGCTGAAAAATCGGCTCCTCGCGTTCCCGTGAGGTGTAGTAGTCCGCCGGAATCACCAAAATTTGCTGAAGCGTCGTTCGCCTGCTGTGCAGCAACGACCCTCTTAAACCCGTGAATATTAACACAGCCGTTTCGTTAAGTTGGAAAAAAGCCGGTTTCGCGCAACCGGACGATCAGCCGATCCAGCACGCCGGGAGCGGCGCTATCCAGCCAGAGCGCCCCGGATTCCGCCCGCAACCACGTTAATTGCCGCTTGGCGAACTGCCGGGT
>JAIFNF010000030.1 GCA_020047885.1 Gammaproteobacteria bacterium
GTGTGGTAAAGGACGCCACGGCGATGACGATAGGGAACCAGCCGCCTTGCAGTAGCTTGATGGCGTTGGCGGAGAAGAAGGCGAGGTCAATTAGCAACAACGCGCCCAGCAGAGGCAACGCTAACCAAGGATGCCAGCGCCAGGCCAGGATGACGACAAACGATACTAGAATGGTGTCAATCATCATCGTCCCGGTGACGGCGATGCCATAAGCGGCGGCGAGATTACTGGAGGACTGGAAGCCAAACACCAAGGCCATGACCGCTAGATAGAGCGTCCAGTTGGTGAAGGGCACATAGATTTGGCCAGCTTCCATGTGCGAGGTATGCACGATCTTCATCCGGGGCAGATAGCCCAGTTGCACCGCCTGCCGGGCGACCGAGAAGGCTCCGGAGATGACCGCTTGTGACGCGATCACCGTGGCGCACGTCGCCAGCATCACCATCGGGATGAGCGCCCAATCGGGAGCCAGCAGATAAAACGGACTCTGGATCGCGGTGGGATCCTGGAGCAGGAGTGCACCCTGGCCGTAGTAATTGAGTACCAGCGCCGGCAGGACGAAGCTGAACCAGGCGGCCCGGATTGGGAATTTACCGAAATGGCCCATGTCGGTGTAGAGCGCTTCGCCACCGGTCACTGCCAGCACTACCGCGCCGAGAGCCAGGAAGCTGGCGCTGGGATGGCTGACCAGAAATTCTAGCGCGTAGCTTGGATTAAGGGCTACCAACACGGACGGCGCTTGCCAGATGTTAATTAAACCCAGCACCGCCAGGATACCGAACCAGGCGCACATGATCGGCCCGAAGAATCGACCCATCGCACCCGTGCCATGTCGCTGAATCCAGAACAGCCCAGTGAGCACCACCGCGGTGATCGGCAGGACATAGTGCTTCAACGACGGCGCAATCACCTCTAGCCCTTCGACCGCGCTCAGTACCGAAATGGCTGGCGTGATCATGCTGTCCCCGTAGAACAGCGCCGCAGCGAAAATGCCGAGCATGGTCACAAACCACGTCGCTCGGGAGTTTTTGGTCAGCTCGGTGACACGGGCGAGTAGCGCCAGACTCCCGCCTTCGCCGCGATTGTCCGCACGCATGATAATGGCGACGTACTTGAGGGTGACCAGCGCCATGATGGTCCAAAAAATCAGCGACAACACACCAAGAATGCTGGCGGGTTCCACCGCCATCGGGTGATGTCCGGCGAAGGTTTCCTTGAGCGCATAGAGCGGACTGGTGCCAATATCGCCAAAGACGACCCCGATCGCGCCGATGATCAGCGTGGATGAACTGCTCTTGTGCTCATGGGCAGACATGGATTCTTAAACCTCTCTTGTTGTCGTTGTTGACCCGATACTGGTGCTGGGTAACCGGGTTGATGTCAGGTGCGCGGTCGATTAGCGACTGGCGTCGCCTCGAATTCGCGCAAGTAGTGATCCAGGCTATTGGTCGTTCCGCAGATGAACAGGACATCATCCGGACCGATCTGGAAGGCATCCTCGAAGGTGACGAACACGTCCTGGTTCCGCTCCACCGCGACGACCGCCGCACCGGTGCGTTCACGCACCTGGGCATGCCAGGGATGCACGCCGGCCAGTGCTCCAGCGTTAACCCGGATAAACTTGAGGCGTTGTTCCACCGCAACCACATGATCGCCAAGCAGGTGGTAGGCGAGAATTTGTCCGGCCACCTGACCTACCGACAGGGCAAAGTCTGCGCCCGCCTGATAGAGTCGCGCCACGTTCGGTGCCCGATTGACCCGGACGATGAGGGGAGCCTCGGGCGCGTAATCACGGACTACGGCGGTGGCGAATACCCCTTCGCTGTCGTTGCTTAACGCGAGTACCACGGCGCTTGCGGTGCGCACGTTAGCGCGGGCCAACGTGGCGTGTTCCAGCACGTTGCCGACGATGTCTACCCCCGGCGTGAGGTGCTGGTCAATGACGAGGGTGAGTTCGTTGGCGTCGCGCAGCATCTCCACGACCTTGCGTCCCACCGTGCCGTAACCGGCTACGATGATGGGACCGGTGCGCCGAATCGGCGCGGCCAGGCGTTCGACCTGGGTCAGATTAGCGTGAGCGCCGACTAATACCAGGATCGCGCCCGGTTCGATCCGGGTGTCCGATCCGGTGGGAATGGTGAAGTGCCCCCCACGCCACTGGCCAATGACCGTGACCCCGTGCTGTTCACGCAACTTCAGACTCCCGAGGGGCTGTCCGGCCAATGGGCTGTCCGCCCGGACCCGGAATTCAGCGAGACCCACCTGCGCACTGAGCAGATGCAGGCCCTCCGCCGGGGGACTGATGCGATTGCTGGCCCGGGCCGCCAGCGCTGCGCCGAGGACATGCGTCGGGGTATAGACGGCGGAAGCGCCCACTTGAAGCATGGGCGCCCGGTAGAGGGGATCATTCGCCAGGGCGTAAATCGGCCCGGTAAACCCTTGTTCACGGGCCATCAGAATGCAGGTGGCGTTAGCGTGATCATTGGCGTTGGCGACGATGGCCCTTGCTTGGTCAATGCCGGTCAACACCTGCGGGTCTTCATCGAGCTGGCCCACCACCACCGGATACCCGCGATCCCGCAGATTGCGAGCCAGCGCGAGGTCTTCTTCAAAGATGACGAAGGCGGACTGCGCCTGCTGAAACTCCTCCAACAGCGAGTCAATCGCCGGACCATAGCCGTAGAACAGCACGCGCCCAGCCATCGGCGGCAGGGAACGTGGCAGCCGCATCTCGAACCTTTCCTCGATATAGGGCAGCACATATACGGGAAAGACCAGCACCAGAAAAAACATGCCGACGAACTGGGTCAGGATGACCAGCAAGATCATGACCGGGTGATGCCAAGGGGCATAGGCACCGTAGCCGGTGGTGGTCAGGGTCTCGGAAGCCCATTCCAGACTCGACCAAAAATTTACTGGTTTGCCTTCCAGATAGGTTGAACCGACCATGTAGAGCAGGGCGAAAAACAACAATGCCGCAGGCACACTGGCCAGCAGCACAATCAATCGCTGAGTTGAACGCTGAAATCGTTGAGTCACGGCGGGTTGATTAAAAGGCGATCTGAGTTAGCCATTGAATCTGAATGATGACCTTCTGTAAATTTTTCCGTGGTTCAAACTATGAGGCGCTGGTTGGTTTTTTAAAAAATCATTATTTATCAATTTATTAAATGATAATTTAGTACGTCTCCACGCGCTATGGGAACCCGGTTATCAAGCTATTTCTCTCAAGGTTGTATTTGCATCAGGCGAAAAAAGCGCACAACTTAATCTTTTAATATATTAATAATTAATGATATTTATACTTAATCAGACTAAACTAGTACCTATTGTTCTGCCTCCTGGATGCCCAACCGCTCCAGCAGGCCATCGCACTCGTCGAGGCTGGCAAAGCCGATTTCGATGCGACCGCGACCCCGAACGGCGTCATAGCGCAGACGCACCGGCGCGGCCAGCCGTTCCTGCAACCGTTCTTCCAGTTGCACCAGGTTAGGATCGCGCGGCGTGAGCATCGGCGGTTGTGGGCGAACTTTGCCAGCCAGCGCCGCTCGTTGCCGCTCCAGTTCCCGAACGCTCCAATCTTCAGCGACGGCTTGTTCCGCCAGTCGGAGTTGCGCATCGTTTGGCAGGCTCAGCAACGTCTTGCCATGCCCAGCTTCCAGGCGACCCGCTTCGATATGCGCTTGCACCGCCGGTTCGAGATTCAGCAATCCCAGCGCCCGGCTGATCGCTGTTTGCGAAATTCCTAGTAATTCAGCCAGTTGTTCCTGAGTCAGGCCAAACTCTTCCCGCAATCGCCGCAGCGCCCGCCCTTCCTCGACCGGATTCAATGCCCGGCGCAGCAGATTCTCGACCAGCGCAATGGCGGCAGCGGTTCGATCATCAGCTTCCCGCACGACCACCGGAACCTGAGTCAACCCGGCCTGCCGTGCCGCCTGCCAGCGCATGTGTCCGGCCAGAATTTCATGGCTGCCATCGGCCAGGGGCCGCGCTACCAGAGGTTCAATCACACCAAATTGGCGGATGCTCTGCGCCAGTTCCACTAGGTAAGCCTCATCGATCTGTTGCCGGGGCTGGTAGCGGCCCGCGATGAGTTGATCAATGTCCAACGACTGAATGACCGAAGGGGTAGGGTCTTCCCCCTCCAGCAGACCACTGTCGAAACTGTGGCCACCCGCGCCGATCCAGTCGCCCAGGCTGCGCAACGGCTTGCGACGGCTCATGCCAGCGCCCTCCCCCGTCCGGCTTCAGCGGCTTCTATCCCGCTCAGGATTTCCTGTTGCCAGAGTTGGCGCACCGCCAGCAGAATTTCAGCATTGACCCCATCCAGCATCATAATCGCCCGGTTGTAGGTGTCGCGGGAGCCACGCGGCTGGTCGATCTCGTAAATGCTGACCTGGTCGCTGGCCGACTTTTGCAATTCCTTGGTCAGACCCATGCGGTTGCTCAGAATCAGTTCGCCATACGCGCCATTGATGACGGCGATATTGTTCAGGGTTTCTGTGCTGTTATCGACTTTGGTCAACAGAATATTCAGCCGCTGGACGTTGATTTCCCGTTCATACAAGGCGCAGACCTGCTCCAGGATGCGGAAATACTGGACGCTGGAGGAAATGTCGTACATGTGCGGGACGATAGGCATGACGATCAAATTAGCGGCGGCAATGGCGTTCATTGACAGCATCCCCAGCGACGGCGGCGTGTCGATGATGATCACATCGTAGCGGTCTTCAACGGTCTTCAGCGCCCGATGCAAGCGCACCGGCGGCGGCCCCATCGCCGCGTTCTGCCGTTCTTCGGGTTGCGATAGTTGCCAGTCGGTGTATTGCAGCGCCAGTCGCGCCGGAATCAGATCGAGATTATCCCAGTGCGTGCGCTTGACGGCTTGGGCCAGTAAGTCCGCGCCCTCGGTCAGGGCTGGGAACAAGTCGTCGCCGTCGCCGAGATCCAGGTCGGGAATAAAACCGAAGGCACCGGTGATCGTCGCCTGGGGATCGGCGTCCACCAGCAATACCCGGTAACCTTCGCGCGCGAGATACTGGGCGAAATGCAGCGACATGGTGGTTTTCGCGACCCCACCTTTGAGGTTGGAAAACACTACCCGTACACAGTGGGCATCGGCTGGGCGGGCGGGGCGCTTACCGATAATTTCGCGGATGCGGGTGACTTCATTGTAATTATAGATGCGCCGTTGTGTGGAACCCGCTTCCACCAGTCGGGGCTCGGGTAGATCACCGCGCCCTTCTAGATTGCGGATATGGTTAGCGGTGCAACCGGCCAGTTGTGCCGCCCGTTCGATACCGAATTCGGGCAGAGTTTTGACGGTATGCCGTGCATCCAGCGCATCCAGCAATCGTTGCTGCATCTGGCCACCACGCTCGGCGGCGTTGCGGCACAGAGTTCGAAAGTTGAATCGCATAGCTTGCATGGGGATGCTCCAAATAGATATAAACTGATTGTGCGTACTTTTAGTGCATTAAGCGATAATTTTGACGTACTATTCATCATAAAACAACCAGACACAATCATCGTTTTTTGATGGAATTCAGTCAGGATTCATTCTGAGTAGTTAAAAATGTAAACTGATATTGAATAAAGGTGAGGCGCTGGCGTGGCTGAATTCGTCATCTAATGACTGCCGTGGAGGTCTTCGCGATGAAACTGAAAAGTGTATTGATGAGCGTGGGATTGTTGCTGGCTGGCGCCAGCGCAATGCCGGTGATGGCGGAAAATTTTCGCCCGGAACGCGGGGTGCGTTGCGATGACGCGGTGAGCGTTTGCTATGAACGTGGGGAACCGAGCGTTGAAATGACCCGACGTTACTTTGGTCGCGATGCTGCCCGGCGCTTGGGTCGTGATTTGCGACGCGAGGAGCGGGGCTATGGGTCGCGCATGTTCTATCCTGAACGGGGGGTGCGTTGCGACCGTCGCCAGGAAGTGTGCTACAACCGGCGCGGTAATCCGGATATCGGGTTGACGCAAGAGCATTTAGGCCCCTCGGCTGCACGCCGGTTGTCCCGGCAACTGTCCGGAAGGGGCTATCAGGGGCATGATTAAATCGCTCCACGTTGAAAGAAATATTCAGGCGGCTTACGCTAGGCTGGAGCGTTAGGAGTAGGCGATGAGTAGTTGGGGTTGCCCACACGAGTGGGATGGAAGGTGTCAACATGTCCAGGGACGGATCTGTGATCCGGGGATGAAGGGTTGTGTGCTGGCCGGACGTTTCCGGTTCAGCAACGAGGCCAAAAATCGCCCGCCGCGCCCGGCTGGAAAATCGCCTGGCTCGCCGGAGCCTGCTGGATCAAACAGAGCCCACGACTGATTACGTGATCCGCGTTCGTCTTCGGGCGAGCGCGGTTTTTAATGGGATACCGATGAGGAAGAACGCAGATATGTCGATGCTGTCCAACGACCAGGATGCAGAACAAAGAACACGACTCATCCTTCGACCCTCGAAACACCAATCAGTGGAAGTCACAGAAAACCTGATGAAAAAACCGGATGATACTGTCGTCGATAAACCGGAACCGGTCATCACGGATTACCAAAAAATCAAGATTAGTGCCGTCGACTGGAATAACACTTATAGTCTGGATATACCTGAAATAGATGAACAGCATAAAACACTATTCACTTTAATCAATGAACTCTGGGAAGCTATCGCCAACCGAGTCTCTGTCGAAAATCAGCTCCCCCTCATTGGCAAACTGGAAAATTACACCCTAACGCATTTCTCTCAGGAAGAGAGTTTTATGCGAGATATTAAATATCCAAAATTCAATGCTCATAAAAAAATGCATGAACAATTTGCAGAACGCATTGCTGACGAAAAAGCCCGTGTATTTTCAGGTAACGGATTTTCATTGGATATTTTATATTTTCTGAAAGACTGGCTGATCAACCATATTTCGATAGCCGACAAGGATTACGCAAACTTTTTAAAAGCAGGTCAATCGAAATTTTCCATTGTCCGCTTCTTCAAGAGACTGATTGGAAGAGAGTGAATGAACCGACTGCTAGCCGTCTAGATTTTATCTGCAAAATGTTCCTGTTCACGTTCGGAGAAGGCTTTTAAAATCAACGATTTATCTTACCAAAGAAGATCCGGAAATTTGATTGGTTCAGAATCGTCTGACTATTGCCGAATTAGCGCTTGCCACCCGGTTTTTCTCCGCAAACATCGCTGCAATGTCTACATCAAAAATCTGTTCTTCCAACTGATTCAGCCACTATTTTGGCCTTATCCCTGGTCAATCACCCGGAGGCAACCCTCATGCACAGTTCCCCGCCAACCCGGCAACGCCTGACGCTTTATCTGGTTTATGCGACCCTGCTGGCCGATCGTTCGACAGTCGAAGACACGGTAGCGGCTCACGATGAGGAGGATGCCTATCAGAAAGCCCGGACGCTGTATCCCCGTGACCGCTATGACGTGACGGTTTACCTCCAATCGGCAGATGATGATTGAGTCAATGAACCCGCTGAAACCGCTAGTTTTTCGATTCACAACAGCAAATAGCTTGCTGCTGGTTGCATTGCTGGCCGGTTGCGCTAGTTCTCCCCCTAAGCCCGTCGCCCAGCCCGTTGTGGCACCCTCGGCGCTCAGTGATAAAGCCCGACTGGAACAACAACAGGCCGTTCTGAAAATCCGCGACCAGACCTTGCGGCAACTCAAGCGGCTTAAGCCGCTGGCCAAGGCGGAAATCGAGCGGGCGGCAGGTTATGGAGTGTTTGAAGTCAATGGACTTAATGCCGTGCTGGCTGAAACCCATGGGCGTGGGGTGGTCGTGGAACAACGAACCGGCAAAGCCGCCTACATGCAGTTGGCGCGTACTGACCTTCGCGCCGGTGCGACGGTGCATCCGTACCGGCAGGTGCTGGTATTTCGCAATCCGCAAAAACTTCAGCAGTTTGTGGCGTCGGGTTCACCGGCTGACGCTTCCAGCGATCCGGATATCAAGGTTTACCGATTGAATGAGAAGGGTGTTGCGGTGCAGGCCGACTGGGGTGCCCGCTATTTCCGGGATCCTGATTTGAATTAGTGGGGGGTTCTCCGGATTTTTAGAAACGGAAGATCAATCGACCCCCAGTTCACTGAACGGCAGATAATCCACCACATCGCCAGGGAGAACCCCGGCGCAATCCTCGGGTAATTCCACTAGACCGTCTGCCCAGCACAGCGACGAGAGGGCGCCAGAGCTGTTAGTGGGGTAGAGGTGAGCCCGATGGCCGCGTTCAGGATCTAGCCGCAACTGCGCCCGCAGCCACTCGCGGCGACCCGGTTTACGGCGAAAGGTAAAATCTGCGGTGACGAGCCATCGCACTGGCATTATCGGTTCCATACCCATCAATTTGAACAGCAACGGGCGAGCGAACATCAGGAACGCGACCATCACCGACACCGGATTCCCCGGCAGACCCAGAACCAAACAGTCGCCAATGCGCCCGAACGTGACGGGTTTACCGGGTTTAACCGCCAGTCGCCAGAATTGAATACGACCCAGTTCAGCGATGACCTCCTTGACCCAATCTGCGGTGCCGACCGATACCCCACCGGAAGTGAGCAATACATCATGCGTCGCGGCGGCTTCACGCAGTGCTGACAGAATAACCTCACGATCATCGCGCAGGATGCCCAGATCAGTCACGGCGCAACCCAGACGCCGTAACAGGCCGATTAGCGTATAGCGATTAGATTCATAAATGGCCCCGGACGGCAAGGCCACGCCCGGTTCATACAGTTCATCACCAGTAGACGCGATGGCAATGCGGGGTCGACGGATCACTGCCAGCGTCGCCATCCCCTGCCCCGCCGCCAGTGCGACATCCTGGGGACGCAATCGCCGCCCTTTCGGCAGTAACAACGTTCCGGCCTTCACATCCTCGCCCCGCCGCCGGATATTCTCGCCAGGTTTCAACCGGGCGGCATGATGCGGCTCGATGTCGATCCAGGTTTCATCGGGATCGATACGACACTGTTCCTGCATGATGACGGCATCCGGCCCCTCCGGGATCAGTGCGCCGGTCGTGATCCGGACTGCGCCGCCACGTGGGACATAACCCCTATAGGGATGCCCCGCCAGCGCCTGACCGGTCACCGGCAATCGGGTCGGGACTGTCGATGACAGATCAGCCCGGTGCAAGGCAAAACCGTCCATCGCTGAATTATCGCCCGGCGGCGCATCCAGACCGGCAACGACATCAGTGGCTAAAACCCGTCCGTAGGCCTCAAACAGCGGGACTGCATCGGTTTCTGTGAGGGTCGGAATAGTCGGTAATGCAGCGTTAATGGCTTCGGCAAGCGTCAACAGGTGATCGGCGGTATCGCAGCAGTCAATCTGGCGCATAAATTTCCCTTCGGGTGAATGTGGAAATTAGCCACGGAAAAACATGGAAAAAACACGGAAAATTCTTTCTTTTTCTGCGTCATTCCGTGGCTAAAACGCTCACGTTTGGCTGGAGTGGGGATCAAGGTCGGTATCCTCTTTTCAGGAAATCACTTTAGTCGGACGGTGCAACCCTCAATCATCGACAGGGGCTTTCTCTTTTTCTTCCGCCCAGTTTCCTTGATTTAAATAAACCGATACGATAGCGACTCTTTGATTTGATAGCTATCATTAAGCTTATTCAGTGGCTGTAAGTTAAGTGGCTTGGCCAAATACCGTATTCTTTTATTATTTCTCTATTTATTACAGTAAGTTACCATGACTACGATAGTTGCTTTGGTTTCACAGAAAGGAGGGGTCGGGAAATCCACCCTGGCGAGGGCCATCGGTCGTGAAGCGACACGCAGTGGCCTGGAGGTCAAAATTGCCGACCTGGATACCCAGCAGGGAACCGCGACCGACTGGTACCGACTGCGCCTGAACGCGAAGATCGAACCGGCGGTTCCGGTGGAACTGTTCCGCACCGCGCAGCAAGCCTTGGCCGTTGCCGAGCGCTATGACCTGCTCATCATTGATGGTCCGGCTCGCACCAGTAAAGGTACTTTGGAAATCGCCCGCGTCGCCAATCTGGTGGTGCAACCGACTGGGGCGTCTCTGGATGATTTGCGTCCTGCGGTGCGCGAATTTCATGCCTTGGTGCAAGCCGGGGTGCCGAAAGATAAGTTGATTTTCGCCCTGAATCATATCGGCACTGAAGTAGAAGCCAACGATGCTCGTGATTATCTGACCGAGGCCGGTTACGCCATCCTCGCCGGTCATCTACCGGAACGTCCAGGTTATCGCAAGGCGCAGAATCTCGGTTACGCCATCACGGAAACCCGGTTTTCCGGCCTGAATGAGAAAGCCGACGCCCTCGTACAAACGCTCATTGATCAGATCGCACACCATGGCTGATGCTTCCAAACTCAAGCGGAAAAGTAGTCTCGGTTCCCCTCCCCCTGAAGAGGAAGCCAGTCCGAACCTGCACGAACCGGAAATAGCGCCTGCCTCGTCATTTCTCAATCTTGGGCAAGCCGCAAAGGAGACCGGGAAAAGCCGGTCAGTTATTTACAACGCCCTGAAATCAGGCCGGTTAAGGGGGAAATACAACGATAAAGGGGAATGGGAAATTGACCCTGCCGAACTGTTCCGGGTGTTCTCACCTCAGGACGTTCAGGAAGACGCGTTAGAATCGGAAGGAACGTACAAGAACGCCTTCTTGGAATTTCTGCGCGAGCAGTTACATGATGCCAAGGCACTCGCGAATCATGCGCGTGAGCGGGAAGATCAGGCGCTGGAGCGCGAGCGGGAAAGTCGGGAACGTGAGGCGCGGTTGTTATTGTTGCTGGCGATTGAGCAGGAAGCGCGGCGCAGTCTGGAGCAAAAACTGCTGACAGCACCAGTCCCGACCGCCAAACTGCACCATGCCCAGTGGCTGCTGTTGGGCATGTTGTTGACCGGAGCGTTCGGCGTCGGTGCTTATCTCCTTCATGGGGATGCCAAAACTGTGGAGATCGCGCTGTCCTCTATTTTTCCGCCGGCAGCCGTGGAGACAGCGGGAAAGCCTGCACCGATGAGCACGGTGAATAGCACTACTCCCCAAGCCGCATCTGCCGAGACTACCCCATTGCTGAGTCCGCCGCCCCCCCAGGCCGATGCTAAAACCGCAGTGGCAGCACTTCCTGCCCCGCCAGCCGTCCCGCCCCTTTCGGCTCCTTCTACTGATGCGGGAACAGTGAATACGCCAGAGAATCTTGGTGTAGCGAACGCTCCAGAGTCCCAAGTGGCTCCCGCCGCGCCCGCGCCACCGCCGAGTCAGCCACAGTCGCAGCCGCAACCAAGGCCGAATGGCGAATCAACCCGGCAGTCCTGGTGGTGGTGGTGGTGGTAATCGGACTGATGCTCACCCGTGATTGCGATCTGTATCATTTCACCCGTCCGCCAATCTTGGCAGAGGTGTTCCATGTGTTGTGGCATTCGGACTGGCCACGAAATCCACCACAAACCGTGTGATAGCCTCGACGTCATTGAGCGGCAGCGCGGGCAAACCGGGTCGGCCATAGCGTGTGGGTTCGATCAGCGGATCAAGCGTAGTCTTACCGCAACCGCTCCAGCCGCTAATCGCCAGCATCTTCATCGTCGCTATTGAACCGGCGGCGCGGCCATATCCGGCAGTTCCATCCCCTGAATATCGGCGCTTTTCATCAGTGATGACAGATACTGGCTAATGGCCTGGCGCTGTCCGCTCTCGCGCAGATAGCCAAGGATGCGCTCGCGCACCTGCGGGTAGTCGAGTGGCTGCCCCGCGATTTTGTTGTGCAGGTGGAGGATATGAAAACCGAAGCGGCTTTCCACCGGTTGCGCTGAGGTCTCGCCTTCCCGCATGGCGACCATGGCCTGTTCAAACTCCGGAACAGTTTGCGCCATGGCAATTTGGCCGAGATTGCCGCCCTGCGCTTTGGAAGGACAATCCGAGATCTGCGCGGCCAGTTCGGCAAAGGCGATGCCCTGATCAAGCTGGGTGATAGCCTGTTCAATGCGCAGGCGGGCGGTGGTGCGGGCATCGTCGTCATCGGGCGGCGCGGCGCACAGGATGTGGGAGACTTCAAACAAATCGCTGGTGCGAAATCGTGGGCGATTGGCGGTGAAGAAGCGCTGACAACTGGCCTCATCCGGCTCCGGGGTCTGAGCCTGGCGCTCCAAAAGCGCATTCAGCCGATCCTCTTCATCAGCATCGGGAATGTCCAGTCGTATGGCTTCCTGCAACAGCAAGGCTTTGGCGACCAGCGCCAGCCGGGCTGAATGCTCGGCCAGTTCCCGGGAAGGCGCTGGATGGTGTTGCATTTCGGCATGAATGGCGGCATCGCTGATTTCAACGCCGTTGACCGTGATCGACATGAAGTTCTCCAAGGTAAGGACTGGTGAGTAAACGGCCGCCATTATAAGCGTTCATGGTCAAACTGCGGCGCGAAATCGGCTTGAACCGGCCTTCTGTTCCGGTATAGTCATGTCAAACTCAGTCGTTACCCTCCCATCCCTTACCGGGTTGCCTGAACATGGATATTTTTTACGATCTGCTTTCCTTTATTCTGCACATTGACCAGCACCTCCGGGATTTGGCGGTTCAGTACGGTGGTTGGCTGTACGGCATTTTGTTCCTGATCGTCTTCTGCGAAACGGGACTGGTGGTGACGCCTTTCCTGCCCGGCGATTCGCTCCTGTTCGCTGCCGGTTCGCTAACCGCGATAGCCGGCAGTGCGATGAATATTCATGTCCTGTTCCTGCTGTTGACCGCTGCTGCCATCCTGGGGGATACGGTCAATTACGCAGCGGGTCATTACTTTGGTGAGAAGGTTTTCAGTCCCGATGCCCGGATACTCAAACAGGCCTACCTGGAGCGCACCCATCAATTTTTTGAGCGGCACGGCGGCAAAACCATTGTCATTGCCCGTTTTGTGCCGATTATCCGCACCTTCGCGCCCTTTATCGCCGGGGCTGGGAGCATGACCTACCGTCATTTCCTGTTTTACAACGTCACCGGCGCGGTCGCTTGGACGGCTTCATTCCTCTACGGTGGCTACTTCTTCGGCGCATTGGAAATCGTCAAGAACAATTTCACCCTGGTGATTCTGGCGATTATTATTTTGTCCATTATGCCGGGGGTCATCGAGATCTGGCGTCATCGACGTTCAGCGATGGCCGCCCGCGCTGAATGAGCTTTCGGTATGCAACCCATCCGGCCACTGTATAATCCCCAGGGGATGTCCGGAAAACATCCGGATCCCCGCCTGCTTTTTCCCTACACCCAGGAGAGCCTAAGCCATGAGCCAAACGTGTCGTATTGAACTGGATGGAAAGACCCATGACTTCCCACTTATTGAGGGAACGGAAAACGAGCGGGCTATTGATATTAGCGCGTTGCGTGACAGTACCGGTTACATCACGCTGGATGACGGGTACGGCAACACCGGTTCCTGCAAATCCGCGATTACCTACATCGATGGCGATCAGGGCATTCTGCGCTATCGCGGAATTCCGATTGAGCAACTGGCCGAACATAGCACTTTTGTGGAAACCGCCTGGCTGGTGATCTGGGGCCGATTGCCGACGGAGGAGGAGCTGAGCCGCTTCAGCGCCCGGTTGACCCAGAACGAAATGATGCATGAAAGTCTGCGCAGTCATTTCCAGGGCTTTCCGCCGAATGCGCCGCCCATGGCGATTCTGTCGGCGATGATCAACGCCATGAGTTGCTATGAGCCAGGCATGATGGATATTGATGATGAACGCACTCTGGAACGGGCTGCTGCCCGGATCATTTCCAAGGTGCGCACCA
>JAIFNF010000083.1 GCA_020047885.1 Gammaproteobacteria bacterium
CCATTTCCGACATCACCGCCCGCACGTCAGCGAAATCGAGATTGATCATGCCCGGATGGGTGATCAGATCCGCAATCCCCTGCACCGCCCCCAGCAGCACGTCATTCGCGGCTTTGAATGCATCCAGCAGGCTGGCGCTCTTGCCCAATACGGTCAGCAGCTTTTCATTGGGGATAATGATCAGGGAATCGACGGCCTTGCTCAATTCCGCCACGCCGCGCAGGGCGACATCCATGCGCTTTTTGCCTTCAAAGGGAAACGGCTTGGTGACGACCGCTACAGTCAGAATGCCCATTTCCCGTGCCAGTTCGGCCACGACCGGCGCTGCGCCCGTACCGGTACCGCCACCCATACCGGCAGTGATGAAGACCATATCCGCGCCCTGCAACACCTCCCGGATGCGATCAGAATCTTCCTGAGCCGATTGCCGACCCACATCCGGATTGGCACCCGCACCCAGCCCTTTAGTGATATTACTACCGATTTGCAAAGTGACCGGCACGGTGCAGGTTTTCAGCGCCTGGGCATCGGTGTTGGCGCAGATAAAATCCACCCCCTCAATATTGGCCCCCAGCATGTGCTGTACCGCGTTACTACCGCCGCCGCCCACGCCAATAACCTTGATGACTTCGCCGCCTTTCGACTGGGAATCCACTATCTCAAACATAACCGTTTCTCCTGAAAATCAATGATCTCGACCCGAATAAACCCATAACCCCTAAAAATTCCCCTGAAACCAGCTCTTCATCCGGTTCCACAACCCCTTACGACCGATACGCGACACCGGTCCCGGCTTGTTAAATGGCCGGTTTTCGTTACCAAACAACAGCAACCCGACGGCAGTGGCATAGGCCGGATTGCGGACTAATTCCTGTACATCCATGACGTCATGCGGCACCCCCAAACGCACGGGCATCCGAAAGACGTCCTCGGCCAGTTCCACCACCCCTTCCACCTGGGTGCTGCCGCCGGTCAGCACGATGCCGGCCGCGACCAGATGTTCGAAGCCGCTGCGTTGCAGTTCTTTCTGGGCAAACTCGAACAGTTCCGCATAACGTGGCTCGACGACATCGGCCAGGTCATAGCGGGAAAAAGACCGAGCAGCTCGGTCACCCACGCTGGCCACATCAATCGGCTCATCCGGCCGCGTGAGGTGTTTCAGGCAGCAGGCGTGCTGAATCTTGATGTCTTCCGCTGACTGGGTCGGGGTGCGGAACGCGACGGCAATGTCGTTGGTGACCTGGTCGCCGGCGATGGGAATGACCGCGGTATGGCTAATGGTGCCTTGCGTGAACACCGCCAGGTCGGTGGTGCCGCCGCCCAGGTCGAGCAGGCAGACGCCCAATTCCCGTTCATCCGGGTTCAGCACCGCCCGACTGGAAGCGAGTTGCTGCAGGATAATGTCGTCGACCTCCAGCCCGCAGCGCTGGACGCACTTGACGATGTTTTGCACCGCACTGACCGCCCCGGTAACGATATGCACCCGCGCTTCCAGTCGCACTCCGGCCATACCCACCGGATCCTGGATGCCTTCCTGACCATCGATGCTGAATTCCTGGGGCAAGATGTGCAGGATCTTTTGATCCGTGGGAATAGCCACCACCTGGGCGGCTTCCATGACGCGATCCACATCTTCCTGCGTCACTTCACGATCCTTGATCGCGGTCACGCCATGGGAATTAATGCCGCGAATATGGCTGCCGGAAATCCCCTCATTGATGGCCTGCTGGATCGACTGGACGGTGGATTCGATATTGACCACCACACCCTTCTTCAACCCCCGTGAAGGATGTGAACCCACCCCGACCACCTCGATCTCGCCACTGGCGTCAACCTCGCCGACAATGACCACCACCTTCGAGGTGCCGATATCGAGTCCGACGATCAGATTCTTTTCTTCTTTTCTGGACATGCCTGCTCTCTTCCCCGCGACTCTCTAGCCAGCGGCTGGGGTGGGGGGTTCCACCACTTTCCAGCGCACCGCAAAGCCGTTGCCATAACGCAAATCCACCACCGCGATCCGGTCGATCTGGGCGGATAGAATGCGTGGATAAAGTTGCGCCCATCGTCGCAACCGTTGTTCAAACTGCTCGCGTCCCACCTGTACTTCCAGACCGTTATCGAAGGTCAACCACCAAGCCCGGCGTTCGTCCTGCCGCAAGCGGGTCAGGCGTAATCCGACCGGCTCGAACAGCGTGCGAAGGTCGTTGTAGGTTTTAATCAGCGCCGGTTCGTGACTGTCCGGTCCGGCCAAGTGTGGCCAGGGGCCCGGTTGACGCACGACCGGGGGCCGGAAGCGCCGACCATTCACATCGACCATCTCGCCGTCGCCCCAGTAACCGAAGGCGACGCGTTCACGCAATTCGATTTCTACGACATCCGGCCACCAGCGCCGCACCGCGACGGTTTCGATCCAGGGATTGGCGGCCAACGCGGTGCGCAGGGCGTCCAGATCCGCCCTGAAGAAATTCTGGCCGAGCACCCCGTTAGCCAGTGGCTCCAGATCCGCCTTGGCCAGATTGCGCAATTCGCCGCCAATCCGCACTTCACGCAGGGGAAAAGCATTCGGATCCTGCAATTTCTGGCTGCCCACCCATAGCCCCCAGCCGACCATGGCCAACACTAAGGCGACGCCTGACCAGCGCAGCGGCGCTCCCCAAACCGCTTTCCACTGTCCCGGCGACTCGGGCGCCTGGCGCTTGAGCGTCGTGGCACCATGCCGCCGTTTTCTGAAGAGTGGCGTCCGCTTCTTCATCGAGTCCTGGATCCGGTCAGGCTGGTTTCCAGGATGCGCCACACCAGATCTTCGAAACTGAGGCCAGCGACTCGCGCCGCCATCGGGACGAGACTGTGATCGGTCATACCGGGTACGGTATTCACTTCCAGCAGCCAGGGATGCCCTTGGGCATCCACCATCAAATCCACCCGACCCCAACCTGCGCCATCCACTGCCGCGAACGCCCGGCGCACTAGGTCCCGCAGTTCGGCTTCCTGCGCTTCCGGTAAGCCGCAGGGACAGAGATAGCGGGTATCGTTGGCGTGGTACTTGGCCTCGTAGTCATAGAATTCCCGGGGCGTTTCCAATCGGATCAACGGCAAGGCCTCACCCTGCAACAAGCCGCCGGTGTATTCCTGCCCCTGAATCCACGGCTCCACCAGCACGGGGGAATCGCAGGCCGCCGCCCGTTCCCAGGCGATTTGGAATTGCGCGGGGTCATTGACCCGGCTGATGCCAATGCTGGAACCCTCGCAGGAGGGCTTGACCGCCAAGGGTAAACCCAGTGCGGTTGCCGCTTCCGCCAATTCCGCAACGTTTGCCGCCAGTCGGCACGGCGGCGTGGGCAAACCGACGCCCAGCCAGATCTGTTTGGTGCGCAACTTGTCCATGCCCAACGCCGAGGCCATGACGCCACTGCCGGTATAGGGGAGGCCGAGAATTTCTAGCGCACCCTGAATCACGCCATCTTCGCCGCCGCGACCGTGCAGCGCGATGAACACCCGGTCAAACCTGCCGTTGGCCAGTATCCGGGAAATGTCGCGGTCGGCGTCAATGCCATGCGCCTCCACGCCACGTGCTTGTAATGCCTTGAGCACCGCTTGACCGCTGACCAGTGAAACCGCTCGTTCCGCCGACCAGCCGCCCATCAGGACGGCGACTTTGCCAAATTCCGCCGGATTGGTCACCGGGCGCTGGGGGGTCTGCTGCATCCGCGTTCTCCAATAGGGGTCAGGAATTAGCGATGAGCGATGGCGGGCAGGCCATCGCGGATCAGTTGCGCGGCCATGGCTCCAATATCGCCGGCGCCCATCAGTAACAGTAAATCACCGTCGCGCAGCAGGCCAGGCAAGGCTGCGGGTAGATCAGCGGTTTGTTCGACAAAGACGGGATCAACCTTGCCCCGGGTGCGGATGGCGCGGCTCAGGCTGCGGCCGTCGGCACCCGCAATGGGTTTTTCCCCGGCGGGATACACGTCCAGCAGCGCCAGAACATCCACTTCGGCAAGCACCTGGGCGAAGTCATCGAACAGGTCGCGGGTGCGGGTGAAGCGGTGCGGCTGGAAGGCCAGCACCAGGCGGCGCTCCGGCCAGGCGCCGCGCACCGCTTCCAGCACCGCCTGAATTTCGCGGGGATGGTGGCCGTAATCTTCCATCACGGTCGCGTGGCCGCCGTCGGGCAACGCCAGTTCACCATGCACCTGGAACCGGCGACCAATGCCTTGAAAGTTCATTAGCGCCCGGCGAATGGCGGTTTCCGATACCCCCAGTTCGTGGGCGACGGCCATCGCCGCCAGGGCATTCAACACGCTATGCCGACCCGGCAGGTTCAAGGTAATCGGCAGCGGTTCTCGGAGATTAGGCAGATGGGCAAGGAACCGGGTACGCAAGCCTTCCCGCACGAGGTCGGTGGCTCGCGCATCGCAATCGTCGGTAAACCCGTAGCTCAGTATCGGGCGGCTCAAGCGGGGCAGAATCGCCCGCACCTGGGGATCATCAGCGCACAGCACCGCCAGCCCGTAGAACGGCAGATGGTGCAGGAACTCCACGAAGGTTTCCCGCAACCGCTCGAAATCGCCGCCATAGGTGGGCAGATGGTCGGCGTCGATATTGGTGACCACCGAAATCATCGGTTGCAGGAAGAGGAACGAGGCGTCGCTTTCATCGGCTTCCGCCACCAGATAGCGACCCGCGCCCAGTCGGGCATTCGCCCCCGCGCTGTTCAACCGCCCGCCAATCACGAAGGTCGGATCGAGGCCGCCTTCGGCCAGAATGCTGGTGATTAAACTGGTCGTTGTGGTTTTACCGTGCGTACCGGCGACCGCGATGCCATAACGGAACCGCATGAGTTCGGCCAGCATCTCGGCGCGTGGCACCACGGGAATTCGCGCTGCCCGTGCGGCGATGACTTCGGGATTGTCCTCGGCCACCGCGCTGGAAGTCACCACCGCGTCGCAACCGGCGATATGCTCGGCGGCATGGCCGGGACGGATGATCACCCCCAGTTGCGCGAGGCGGGCGGTGACGGCGCTGGCGCGCAGGTCTGAACCGGAGACGCTGTAGCCAAGATTCAGCAGCACTTCGGCGATGCCACTCATGCCCGCACCGCCGATACCGACGAAATGGACGTGACGGATGCGGCGCATATCGCGCCAGGCTTCGGGAATCATCGCCAATGCGGGTTTTTCCATGGGGTTAGTGAGTCGTCGTCATTGAAGGAGCGCACTCCAGGCAGGCCAGCGCGACCTGTTCAGCGGCATCGACTTTGGCCAGGGAACGTGCGGCTTCGGCCATGCGCAACAACCGGTCAGAATCAGCCAGTAATTCCCAAAGCCGCCTGTTGGTAGATCAGCGCTGCGCCCTCGCGCTCCAAGTAATGGGCATTCGCCGTCTGATGGTCGTCCACCGCGAACGGGAACGGGACCAGGATCGCGCCGACCCCGGTGGCCGCGAGTTCGGCAATCGTCAGTGCGCCAGATCGACACAGTACCAGATCGGCCCAGCCGTAAGCCTCGGCCATGTCTTCGATAAAGGGCGTCAATCGCGCCGTGACGCCTGCTTCCCGGTACGCCGTTTCCGCGGCTTCATGCAACTGACCGCCGGCCTGATGCCAGACTTCGGGGCGTTCACTGTCCGCCAGTAACGCCAGCGCTTGCGGCACGAGTTGATTCAGCGCCAAAGCGCCCTGACTGCCGCCGAGAATGAGCAACCGGCGCAAGCCAGTCCGTCCGGCAAACCGTTCGGCGGGCGGCGGCAGTTCGGCGATAACCGCTCGCACCGGATTGCCCACTGTGACCGCTTGCCGATTGGGGGGAAAGGTGCCGGGGAACGCCTGCATCACTTGCCGAGCGATGCGCGCCAGCCAGCGGTTGGTCATGCCGGCAATCGCATTCTGTTCATGCACCACCAGCGGAATACCGAGGACGCGGGCCATAACGCCGCCGGGACCACTGGCGAAGCCGCCCATGCCGAGGACGACCGGGGGCTGCAACCGGCGCAGAATGCGTCCCGCCTGCCAGAGCGCCTTGCTGAGCATGATGGGCGTCATCAATCGCTGGCGGAGACCTTTGCCGCGTAGCCCGGTGACCTCGATCCATTCCATGGGAATACCGGCTTTGGGAACCAGCGTCGCCTCCAGTCCGCGCCGGGCACCGATCCACGTCACCGGGATGCCACGCGCCCGCAACCGTTCAGCGACGGCCAGCGCCGGGAAGACGTGGCCGCCAGTGCCGCCCGCCATGATGACCACCGGGGATTGAGGATTATTCATTCGTCATGCACCCCGCCGGCCCGGGTTTCCACATCAATCCGCAGCAACAGCGCCAAGGCCATGCACATCACCACCAGGCTACTGCCGCCATAACTCATCAACGGCAGCGTCAAGCCCTTGGTGGGCAACGCGCCCATATTCACGCCCATGTTGAACAGCGACTGGATGCCGAACCACAGGCCAAGGCCATAGGCCAGCGAGGCGGAAAATTTCATACCGATCCGTTCCGCCCGCTGGCCAATGCGGAACGCCCGCCAGACAATCGTCATGAACAGCGCGATGATGGTCAGAATGCCCGCCAGTCCCAGTTCTTCGGCCAAAATGGCAAAGAGAAAATCGGTATAGGCTTCGGGCAGATAAAACAGCTTCTGCACACTTTCGCCCAGTCCCACGCCGAACAACTCGCCGCGCCCGATGGCAATGAGTGACTGCGTCAACTGGAAACCGCTGCCAAAGGGGTCTTCCCAGGGATTCATAAAGCTGACCAGCCGCGCCCGCCGGTAGGGTGATGACCACAACAAGACGGTCATCACTGCTGAAGTACCCACCACCAGGGTGCCAAATTGCCAGAGATTGACGCCGGCCAGGAACACCATCCCCATCGCCGTCGCCATGAGCACCACGACACTGCCGAAGTCTGGCTCCAGCAGCAGCAGCACCGCCAGTACCGCCAAGACCGCCATGGGTCGCAGCAATGCCAGCGCTGAAGTGCGGAAACTGGCGGTTTGTAACTCGACGCTATGCCGCTTGAGATAGTCAGCGACATAGATCAGGGTAAAGAGCTTGGCCAGTTCCGAAACCTGAATATTGATCGGCCCGAAGCCAATCCAGCGCATACTGCCGTTCACTTCCTTGCCAACATGCGGAATCAGCACCAGCGTCAGCAGGCCAAACGCCGCCATCAGCAGCGTCGGCCCCATGCGCCGCCAACGCGTCAAGGGAATTTGAAAAACCAATCCCGCTGTAACCAAGCCAATCAGCGCGAAGGCACCTTGACGAATCAGAAAATAAAAGGGTTGTCCGGTCTGCCGATCCGCTATCGGCATGGACGCCGAAGTTACCATCAGTAGACCCAGGGACAGCAACAACAGGCTGGCAATCAGAATCCAGGGATCGGGGAAGGGCAGGGTGGATCGCCCTTCGCCCGCTTCTGGCAACTGATCTTTGGCGTGCGGATGCAGCACGGCGGCGATATTCAACATGGCGCGAGCCTCCGCACCGCTTCGGCAAAGACCGCGCCGCGTTCCTCGTAACCGCTGAACATATCGAAACTGGCGCACGCGGGGGACAACAGGACGCTATCGCCGGGTTGCGCCAATTCCGCCGCCTGCGTCACCGCCTGCGCCATGTCGGCGGCAAAGTGCAATGGCGCACTGTCGCCAATCGCGGCCGCGATGAGCGGCGCATCGCGACCGATGAGCACCACCGCCCGCGCCTTACCGGTCAACGCCGTGCGCAAGGGCGCAAAGTCCTGATTCTTGCCTTCACCGCCAGCGATCAGCACCACTTGACCCGGCAAGCCGCGCACCGCCGCGATGGTAGCGCCCACATTGGTGCCTTTGGAATCGTCGAACCAGCCCACGCCCTGCCGTTTCCGCACCAGGGTCGTGCGATGCGCCAGGCCAGTAAAGTCGCGCAGTGCCGCCAGCATTCCTTCCCGCGACAAACCCAGCGCCTGACCCATGGCCAACGCGGCCAGCGCATTGGCCAGATTGTGGTCGCCGCTGATTTTCAGTTCCGAGGCTGCAATCCAGCGTTCATGCCCTCGCGCCAGCCAGGTTTCGCCGCCATCCCGCCACAGGCCGAAGTTGCCTTCACCCGGTGGCCCCAGCGTGAAGCGCAGCACGTTGCGACCGGGTTCCACCATCGCCATGACCACCGGATCATCCGCATTCACCACCATCACGCCGTCGCCCTGGAATACCCGGTGCTTGGCGGCGATGTAATCCTCCATACTGTCGTAACGATCCAGGTGATCCGGGCTGATATTGAGTACCGTAGCGACCCGTGCATTTAGAGTGTGCGTGGTTTCCAGTTGGAAGCTGGATAGTTCCAGAATATAAGCCCTCACCCCTGGCTCCTCTCCCAGAGGGCGAGGGGAGTCAGACGCCCTCACCCCCGATCCCTCGATATTCGCGACACCTTCGCTTGCCAACCATAATTCTAGGGCGGGCGTGCCAAGATTGCCGCCGACTGCTGCGGGAACTCCGGCGCGTTCAGCCATCAAGCCGAGTAGTGTAGTGACGGTACTTTTGCCATTGGAGCCGGTAATCGCGGCAATGGGAATGTGCGTCAACCGGGCCAGCAACTCGATATCGCCCCAGACCGGAATACCCCGCGCCGCCGCGTCCGCAATCACCGGCGTTTTCACCGACACGCCGGGACTGACCAGC
>JAIFNF010000079.1 GCA_020047885.1 Gammaproteobacteria bacterium
ACGGCATTCGCTACGCCTATACCGGCAATGTCCACGACGAGAAAGGCGACAGCACCTATTGCCATCAGTGCGGCCACAAGCTGATTGGCCGTGACTGGTACACGCTGGGCGTCTGGAATCTGACCGAAGACGGACGCTGCAATGCCTGCGGAACGGCCTGTGCCGGCGTGTTCGAAGCACAACCCGGCACCTGGGGCGCACGGCGGCGACCCGTGCGGTTGCGGCAGTACGCCTGATCAATCGGAGACGGATATGGCTGAATTGAAAGTAGAGGTTGATCCCGCGGCAGTCGGCTTCGACGCCGCCCGACTGGCGCGGATTGACACGCATTTTGCCCGGTATGTCGAGGATGGGCGGTTGCCCGGCTGGCTGATTCTGGTCAGTCGCGGCGGGCAGATTGTTCACCGGGGTGCCTGTGGTTATCGGGACTTGGAAGCGCGAGCGCCGATAGACTGGGATACCCGGTTCCGCATCTACTCGATGACCAAGCCGGTCACGGCGGTGGCCGCGATGATGCTGTACGAGGAAGGCGCTTTTGAGCTGAAAGACCCGGTGAGCCGCTTCATTCCCGCCTTTGCCGATACCCGGGTTTACCGCAGTGGGTCGGCACTGAAGCCGGTCACGGAACCACTGCGGGAGCCGATACGCATCTGGCACTTGCTGACCCATACCGCCGGTCTGACCTACGGCTTCCACCATACCCATCCGGTGGATGCCCTGTACCGAGCCACGGGCTTTGAATGGAGCGCGCCGGATCATTTGAATCTTGCTGCCTGCTGCGACGCCTGGGCCGGTTTGCCCCTGTTGTTCCAACCGGGCGCGGAATGGAACTATTCGGTCGCCAACGACGTCCTCGGGCGAGTGGTTGAAGTCGCCTCCGGTTTGCGCCTCGACCAGTTTTTCGCCGAACGCATCTTCGAACCGCTGGGGATGTACGACACCGGCTTTAGTGCGCCAACGGAAGATGGGGCACGGTTGGCGGCGCTGTATTCGCCGGAACCGATGACGCTCCGCGCCGTGCGCAACGACGCCATGGCCCGGATGACGCAGCACACTTCCCAATGCTGTCTGGGCGGCGAAGGGCTGATATCCACAGTGGCGGATTATCACCGCTTTACCCAAATGTTACGGCGGGGTGGTGAACTGGACGGTGTCCGCGTGCTGGGCAGTCGAACTTTGCGCTATATGACCCGCAATCACCTGCCCGGCGGGGTTGATCTGGAAACCTTTGGCCGCCCAATTTTCGCTGAAACCACGTTCGATGGTGTCGGTTACGGGCTGGGCTTCTCGGTCACGCTCAACCCGGTGGCTAACAAGGTGCTGGCCTCGCCAGGGGAATTTGCTTGGGGCGGGGTAGCCAGCACCGCGTTCTGGGTGGACCCGGTCGAAGACATCACCGCGTTACTGTTCACCCAGTTATTCCCCTCCAGCATCCATACCCTCCGTCCCCAACTCCGGCAACTGGTGTATCAGGCGCTGGTGGATTAGAGCACGGGTTTCCCGCCATCTTTAAAGAGACCGTTGACATCGCTGAGGTCAGCGTATTTCTCAGACAACTCGCAATAAAAATCCTCCAGTGATCAGCTTGGATCATCGCTTTGACCGCGTATGAGGACAGAGCCACGGAAAGACACGGAAGACACGGAAAAAAGAATCTTCCGTGTTTTTCCGTGTTTTTCCGTGGCCAGGTTCGGAAGGGTTTGGGAATATTTTTTGCGAGTTGCCTCAGACTTCGCCATCCGGATCAATCCCCAAGGCTCTCAAGCGTTCCGCCAGTCGTTCCGCCCGCTGACGTTCCGCATCCGCCCGCTGACGTTCCGCATCCGCCCGCTGGCGCTCGGCATTGGCGCGGCGGGCCTGTTCCACAAACATCTCAAAGCGTTGCCCGTCCGGGTGATACAGCCGCAGATCCTTCCCCACCAGACTGAACCGGATACCCAGCAACGGGCTGACCCACTCCTCCATCCGGGGAAGCGGTGCCAACTCCCCCGCCTCCCGCAACCAGCCCCGCAGTTCGCCGCGATCCGGGTCGTATTCGTAGTATTCCTGCACCCCGTAGCGCTCATAAAAGTGTAATTTCCGCGCCATCTCCGCTCGCGTATTGCCGGGTGAAAGCACCTCAAACGCCACCTGCGGCGCGATCCCGCCTTCCTGGTGCTGAATGTAGGATCCTCGATGACCGGGCGGGCGACCGAACACCACCATCGCGTCCGGCGCCGCACGGATGCGCGGGTTGCCTTCCACTGGATACCAGAGCAAATCACCGGCGACGAACACATCCGCCCGGTCGGCAAACTGCGTCGCCAGGCCGCCCTGGATCATCACGATGTAATCGAATTGCCAGGTATTATCCGCCATCGGTTTGCCGTCACTCTCCGGGTAAATGATCGATGAGTGGGTCGAGGTGGGAAAGGCGCGCCGGGGAACCGGCGCTGGAGTGATTAAAGCCGTTGCCGTCATATTCGCCTCCTTCGAGCACTGAAGCTCAATTATACCCCTGATAGAACAGACAGGGCGCCGGCCTGGACAAGTGGGATTCGTATTCGTCAGTAAATTTTTACCCGCGGCATGGACAAGCCCTGACGGCTGACCTATCCTGACATGTGTCTTTATCTTTACAACATTGCACTCAACACCAGCGCCATTATGGCAGGAGGCTTTAGCATGTCCCATCGTCGGCTTACCCCCCCCATTCATATAAACTGTTAATATCATTATGTTTATTATCCAGCCTGTCGGTCGCTCACGCGCAACCCTTTGTCGTCACCAACCTGGACGACAGCGGTCCCGGTTCACTACGGCAAGCTATCGCGGATGCCAACGCAACCAGCGACCCGGATACGATCGAGTTCGCGGACGCACTACACAATGTGCCCACCAATGCCGGCAATACCATCACCCTGACCTCCGGGTACATACCCATTAGTGGTGGCAACCTGACGATCAACGGTCCCGGTGCGGAGAAGCTGGCGATCAGTGGGAATAAGACCTCACCGATTTTCAATCTTTTTGATGATGCCAATCAGTTGGATCTGATGGCGGGCAAAGCGTTGACCATCAATCGGCTCACCCTGAAAGACGGCTATAATTCCGACGAGGAATACCTCTCAGGGGGCGGCGCCATTCGTGGGGATAGGAACCACCAAGCCAGTCTGTTAACGATCGATCAGTGCGTAGTGACGGGTAATTCACACCCCAAGGGCATGGGCGGCGCTTTTTTTACTCAAGGTGGCACCCTGATAATAAAAAACAGTATTTTGACCAATAACTCAGCAGCCCACGGCGGCGCTATCGCAAGCTATTGGCCCGCTTTTGTCGAGTCTTACATAACCTTGCAAAATACGACCGTGTCCTACAATTCAGCCACTGTAGAGGGCGGTGGTATTGTCTTCAAGTCCATGAGGACCGGACGATTGCTGATCAACAATAGCACCGTGTTTGGCAATGGAGCCCCCAAGGGCGGCGGCATTCTTTCTCACATATCGGGAGATTACGATATGAACCCCCTTGAATTCATAATAAACAACAGCACGGTGTCCGGCAACACAGCAACGACTGGCGGTGGAATTCATTTCGTGGGCTGCTACAAGCCCACTAATAAAGCCACCATCGCTAACAGCATCGTTGCCGGCAATCAGGCGGTTAATGGAAAAGAGATTTACCGGGATAACAGTGATGGCCCTTGCTCTATCGCTGGAGCGGATAGCAGCCTGTATGTAACGCTGGACTCCCTGGGCTATAACCTGTTTGGTGAATATGACGATCCCGGTGTAATCAATTTCAGCCTCTTGAATAGCGACAAGAAAGTAGCCGGCCCGATCACCACCGCCCTCGGGCCACTGGCCAATAACGGCGGCCCGACCCAGACCCTGCTCCCGGTCACGGGCAGTCCGGCCATTGACGCCGGCAGCAACGCGCTCATCCCCACCGGCTTCACTACCGACCAACGCGGCGATGGTTTTCCCAGAATCTTCGGCAGTACGGTCGACATCGGTGCGGTTGAGGTGGGTCCGCCCCCGCCCAGCAATGTCTCTGCGGTCGGTGTGTTCCGCGCCGGCAGTTGGTTCCTCGACGCCAACGCCAATGGTGCCTGGGATGGTTGCCAACAGAGCGGCGGTCTGGATCTCTGCCTGTTCGGCAGCTTTGGTCAAGCGGGCGATTATCCCGTCGCGGGCAACTGGAACAGCGGCGCCAACAGTTCCTTCGGCGTCTTGCGCGCCAGTACCGGCGAATGGTTCCTGGATTTCAACGGCAACTTCCAGTGGGATAACTGTAATGTTGACCGCTGCTACACCGGCTTCGGCCAGACCGGTGATTTACCGGTCGCCGGCGACTGGACCGGTAATGGCTTCGCCAAGATCGGCCTGTTCCGCAAGGGCCAATGGCTGCTGGACGGCAGCGGCAATGGCGTCTGGGAAGGCTGCAACGTCGATATCTGCTTGAGCTTTGGCCAGGCGGGTGACTTGCCGGTGGCCGGCAACTGGAGCGGCGGCACGAAAGCTGGAGCGGGCGTGTTTCGCGCCGGCACCTGGTATCTGGACTACAACGGCAATGGTGCTTGGGACGGCTGTCAGCAGAATGGTGGTCAGGACGTATGTTTGTACAACAGCTTCGGCGTTGCTGGCGACCTGCCCGCCGCCGGCGACTGGAATGGCGATGGCAAGGCCAAGGTCGGCGTGTTCCGTGCCGGCACCTGGTATCTGGACTACAACGGCAATGGCGCCTGGGACGGCTGCGGCGTCGACAAGTGCTATGAAGGCACCTTCGGCATCAATGGTGATCTGCCTGTCGCCGGTAAGTGGCAATAGTTAAGAGGTGGTCCAGGAATCTCTCGCCCAACGGGCGAGGGATTTCCGAACCGCTCATCAGACTTCACCCTCCGGATCCATCCCCAAGGCCCTCAAGCGTTCCGCCAGTCGTTCCGCCCGCTGACGCTCCGCATCTGCCCGCTGGCATTCGACTTCCGCCCGCTGACGCTCCGCATCCGCCCGCTGACGCTCCGCATCCGCCCGCTGACGTTCAGCTTTGGCGCGGCGAGCCTGTTCCACAAACATCTCAAAGCGTTGCCCGTCCCGGTGATACAGATGCAGATCCTTCCCCATCAGACTGAACCGGATACCCAACAACGGACTGACCCACCCCTCCATCCGGGCCATTGGTACCAGTTCCCCCGCCTCCCGCAACCAGCCCCGCAGTTCGCCGCGATCCGGGTCGTATTCGTAGTATTCCTGCACCCCATAGCGCTCATAAAAGTGTAATTTCCGCGCCATCTCCGCCCGCGTATTGCCGGGTGAAAGCACCTCAAACGCCACCTGCGGCGCGATTCCGCCTTCCTGGTGCTGAATGTAGGACCCCCGATGACCGGGCGGGCGACCGAACACCACCATCGCGTCCGGTGCCGCCCGGATGCGCGGGTTACCCTCCACCGGATACCAGAGCAAATCGCCAGCAACGAACACATCCGCCCGGTCGGCAAACTGCGTCGCCAGGCCGCCTTGGATCATCACGATGTAATCGAATTGCCAGGTATTGTCCGCCATCGGTTTGCCATCACTCTCCGGGTAAATGATCGATGAGTGGGTCGAGGTGGGAAAGGCGCGCCGGGGAACCGACGCTGGAGTGATTAAAGCCGTTGCCGTCATATCCGCCTCCTTCGAGCACTGAAACTCGATTATACCCCTGATAGAACGGACACCGCGCCTGGCTTGTCGCAGTCACCGATTCGAGTAGCCGCAACGTCACAAAACGTTCACACGCAGCAGGTATCGTGCCGCCATGCTCAAAGTCAGAACCCTCTTCCTGTCCGATATTCACCTCGGTACCCGTGCGTGCCAGGCCGAGCGCCTGCTCGATTTCCTGCGCGAATATTCCGCCGAACAAACCTACTTGATCGGCGATATCGTCGATTTCTGGGCGATGAGCCGCAGCATCTGCTGGACGCCCGCGCAAAACACTGTGGTCCAGAAACTGTTGCGTCGGGCGCGGCAGGGCGAGCGGATCATCTTCATTCCCGGCAACCACGATGAGGCTTTGCGCGACTATTGCGGCACGGTTTTCGGCAATATCGAGTTGGCGCTGGAGTGGGTGCATGAAACCGCTGACGGTCGGCGCTTCCTGCTGATCCACGGCGATGTTTTCGATCAGGTGACGCGCCATCATCGCTGGGTCGCGGTGCTTGGCGACCAGGCCTATAACTTGTTGGTACGCATCAATACCTGGCTATCCTGGGGGCGGCGCAAGCTCGGGATTGCTGGTTACTGGTCGCTGGCGGGCTACGCCAAGCGCAAGGTCAAAACCGCTCTGAATTTTATCGGCGATTTTGAGAATTCAGTGCTCCATCACGCCCGTGAGCGCGGGCTGGACGGCGTCATCTGTGGTCATATCCACTGGGCGATGATCCGCGAAATCAATGGGCTGAGTTATATCAATTGCGGCGACTGGGTCGATTCCTGCACCGCCATTGTTGAACATTTTGATGGCCGTCTGGAACTGATCGCCTGGAGCTTGCAGAGCACAACGCTCGCCCTGGACGCGCCTGATGCCCAGCCGACTGAGGTCTGAATGCGCGTCCTGATGGCGTCTGATGTGTATTTTCCCCGCGTCAACGGCGTATCGACCTCGATAGAGACTTTTCGGCGCACCTTGACCGGTGAGGGGATTGAGGTTCGCCTGGTCGTGCCACGCTACGGTGACGAAGCGGAAGAACCAGGGATTATCCGTGTTCCCGGTCGATCAGTGCCTGGCGACCGGGAGGATCGTCTGGTCGGTTGGCGGGCGATGCATCGGGCGGTGCGGGAGGCCGCTCGCGGGTGCGACGTGATCCACATCCAGACGCCCTTCATCGCGCACTATGCCGGACTGAACGCCGCCCGCCGCCTCGGTTTGCCGGTCATCGCCACGTATCACACGCTGTTTGAGGAGTACCTGCACCACTATGCACGGATGTTGCCAGTCACCTGGCTGAAACGTCAGGCTCGGGCTTTTTCGCGGCGTCAGTGCAACGCCCTCGATGCGGTCATTGTCCCGTCGACCGCGATGCGCCAGCGTCTGGAAGATTATGGTGTGGTTACACCCCTGCAGGTACTGCCGACCGGCATTCCAGTCGATCAGTTCGCGGACGGCGACGGTCGCGCCTTCCGTAGTCAGCATGGCATCCCGGCGATGCAGCCGGTGGCGCTGTTCGTCGGACGGATCGGGCATGAGAAAAACATCGATTTTCTATTAGACGCTATGACTTATACCCGACGCACGCGCCCGGATGTGTTGCTGGTCATCGCTGGCGAAGGCCCGGCGCTGGCCGATCTGAAAGCCCAGGTTCAGACGCTCGGTTTGCAGACTGCGGTGCGCTTTATCGGCTATCTCGACCGCCATCGGGAACTGCCCAACTGTTACGCCGCCGCCAACGTGTTTGTATTTGCCTCGCGCACCGAGACCCAGGGACTGGTGCTGCTCGAAGCAATGGCAGCCGGTTTGCCGGTCGTCGCCCTGGCCGAAATGGGCACGGTGGATATTCTGGTGCCCGGTCGGGGATCGCGGTCGCCACCGGCGGAGGCTCAAACCTTTGGGGAAGCGCTGGGGGCGGTGTTGAACTCGTCGTCAGCGGTGATGCAGCGCCTGCGTCAGGAAGCGCGGGTCTATGCCCGGGAATGGTCGGATACCGCGATGGCGGCGCGACTAGCGCGACTGTACCGGGAATTGGCAGGGCTGAAACGGGTATCTAAACGTTATTGAAGTCCCTTCACACATACAGCTCGACCATCTTGCTTGGCAGTCCCGAAGAAATCGCCAACAAACCCAGAGCTGTCGAAAAACTCATCATTGATTATTCAGAAAAAATTTCTGTGGAGCTGGCGTCCAGTCGGCTTTTGACCGATAGAGCCGGCTGGAAGCCGACTCCACAGTCATATAGATCAAAGATTTATGGCATCCCCAGCGCCTGGATTAAGCGCAGAGGCCGGATTTCCCCTGAATCCTTGAGAAAATCAAGCTGATCGCCTATAAAGTGGCCTTTTTTCACGAGAATCGATCACCATGCAACGCCTCTCTCCAACCGGTCAGCAAATCATCAACGATTTGGCGCAACGCTACCACTTCAGTCCGGGAGCGGTCGCCAGCCTGCTCGAAGCCGTCCAACAGGGTCAGGGCAGCATGGCGCAGTTCAATCATCCCGAATTCGGTGGCTCCGGCCAATGGATGTCGGGCGGAATGACCATGCTTTCCGATATGTTCAACCACGGGCTGAAAAGTCGGGTTGACGGACTGTGTAGCGAATTGGCGACCTTGATCAGAAATCAGCCGGATAGCCTGCAAAGCGGCAGCTTTCAGACCCAGCGCCAGGGCGATGCATCGCAAACCAGCTATGCGACTGGTCAGCAACAGCAGAATGGATCGGGGCCGGTCGGGCCGGTCAGCCTGTTCATTGCGCCGGACGGCGGTTCATCCGGCGACTGGTGGGGTGCGGATTTGCGCTGGCCCACCAGTACCGGCGCACAAAATGGAGTGCGTTATGCCTACTTCGCGCAAGCCCGGCGCTTAGCGATTGAAATCAACGGCCAAGTCACGATTTACGACACCCTGGATCATCAAATCGGTGGATTCTCACAACAGCAGGGCTATGGCGGATCGCTGACCTTTTCCAGTCAATATGGGCTGGTCGAGGTCCATCGCCTGCCGGTCGTATCGTTCGATGATCAGGTGCCATGGACTTCCACGCCGAACCGACTCACCGACCCGCCATCCTCAACGCCCGCGCATGAACCCATGGGTAGCAGCGACAATGACGTGTTCGCCCTGATTGAGCGACTGGCTCACCTGCACGCTAAAGGCATTCTCGGTGCTGAAGAATTTGCCGCCAAAAAAGCCGAATTGCTGAACCGGATTTGAGTGGCTAGTGCCTGACCGAAAAGGCCGTAGGGCGGGTTAGCGAAGCGTAACCTGCCGTCCCGGTGATGCCTCCATGGCGGGTTACGGCTGACGCCTAACCCGCCCTACACAGTTAAGAGTTTAGGGTTTCCGGTCAGGCACTAGCTATAGCTGCAAACCCCTCACCGGCTTGTGGGAGAGGGGTTGGGGGTGAGGAAACAGCGGTTACGGCTCCAATCGCTCCAGCAACCACCCACCGTCGCGTTGTCGCTGATAGCGCAGCCGGTCATGCATTCGTCCGTGCCGCCCCTGCCAGAATTCCAGCATGTCCGGTTTCACCCGATAGCCGCCCCACTGGTTGGGCATGGGAATATTGTCATCCTCTTTTGGATACTGGGCGGCCAGTTGCGCAAAACGGGTATCCAGGGTCTGACGGTCAGCGACGATCTGACTTTGCCGGGAGGCCAGCGCACCCAGTCGGCTCTCACGGGGTCGGGTGTGGAAATAGGCTTCGGATTCCGCCGCGGAGACCTTGCTGACGATGCCTTCCACTCGTACCTGCCGCTCCAGTTCCAGCCACAGGAACACCAGCGCGGCGTGAGGATTTTCCCCCAACTGTCGGCCCTTGTCGCTGCGGTAATTGGTATAAAACACGAAGCCCTCAGCGTCGCAGTCCTTGAGCAGCACCACCCGCGCAAAAGGTCGTCCGGTGCGGTCGGCGGTGGCCAGGGTGAAAGCGTTGTGTTCGGGTAATTCGGCCTTGAGCGCCTCGTCCAGCCAGCGCTGAAACTGTCGGATGGGATCGGGATCGACATCGGCCTCATTAAGGGCACCCAGGGCGTATTCCTGACGAAGCGCGGCAAGCGATGAACTCATGATAGCGGGACTCCTGAAGCTGAACGTTTGCGATGCAACATCTTATACTAATTGGGCGCAAGCGCTCACCTCCTCCGCCCTTCACGGCTGGCGGAGTGGTTATCCGATCGTCCAGGGAGACCCCATAATAATGAACCAGTTACCTAAACTGCTGTTGCTGCCCGCGCTGCTGGCCAGCGTATTCGCCCTGGCCAAGGAAGGCCCCGATCAGTATCCGAACGGTGCCGAGAACTTCATGGCCGGCGCATTGCCCCCGCCTGGCCACTATTTCATCAACTATCTCGGTTATTACACCGGTGAATACCGCGACCACAATGGCAATGAAATACCGGATCTGAAGGTCAATGCGACGTTCAATGCGCTGCGCTATATCTATGTGAGTAATCACAAACTTTTAGGCGGCGACTGGGGGATGCACGCGATTGTTCCTTTCGTCTATCAGCAGTTGGATATTCCCGGCTTGGGCGGGGGCAGCGCCTTCGGCCTGGGCGACATCACGCTGAATCCGCTGATTATCGGCTGGCACCTTCCGCCTGACTGGCATCTGGTGTTTGGCCTGGACATCAACCTACCGACCGGCAGGTATGATCAAAACGATCCGACCGAAAGCATCGGCGCCAATTACTTTAGTTTCGAGCCGGCGCTGGCGTTCACCTACCTGAACCAGAGTGGTTTCGAGGTCTCGGCCAAGCTGATGTATAACATCAAGACCGAGAACGACGACACGAACTATCAGTCGGGCGATGACTTCCATATGGATTATCTGATCGGTCAGCACTTCGGCTCCTGGACAGCGGGGATTGGCGGCTACTATCTCAAGCAGACCGGCGATGATGAGGTGAATGGCCAGTCCGTTGGCCCCGATGGTCGCCGGGGCGAAGTATTCGCGTTTGGTCCAGCGGTGAAGTATGACTACAACGGCATGAGCCTTATTGGCACGTGGGATCACGAAACCGGCGCTGAAAACCGCTTCGAGGGCGACAAGTTCTTCTTCAAGTTCGTTACAGCGTTTTGAACCGGTCGAACCACCCCTCCTTGACCGAGGAGGGGAATCCATACCCACTGCATTTCCGAAACTGCGCCATGCCAACTATGCTACTGACCACGCTGAACGCCCGCTATTTCCATTCCTCGCTGGGATTGCGCTATCTGTACGCGAATCTGGGAACGTTGCAGTCTGAAACGGCGCTCCGGGAATTCATCATCACTCAGCGGCCACTGGACATCGCCGAAGCGTTGTTGGCGGAACAGCCGCGCCTGATCGGGTTCGGCGTTTATGTGTGGAATGTGGCGGAAATTACGCAGGTGGTGGCGCTGCTCAAGCGGGTGCGGCCCGAGCTGATCATCGTGCTGGGCGGACCGGAAGTCAGCCACGAATGGGCGGAACAGCCAGTGGCGCAACTGGCTGATTACATCATTGCCGGTCCGGGGGATTTAGCGTTTCCCGAACTCTGCCGCCGCCTGCTGACGGGCGATTTACCGGCTGAAAAGATCATCGTCGCTGACCCGCCGCCGCTGGATCAGGTGGCGTTGCCGTACCGCTTTTACACGGATGAAGACCTGGCGCATCGGCTGATTTATGTCGAGGCGTCGCGGGGCTGTCCGTTCCGTTGCGAGTTCTGTCTGTCCGCGCTGGATAAAACCGCCTGGCCGTTCCTGTTGGAGCCGTTTCTGGCCGAGATGGACCAGCTTTATCAGCGGGGGGTGCGGCACTTCAAATTCGTGGATCGCACCTTCAATCTGAATGCCCGGATCGGGGCGCGCATTCTGGATTTCTTTCTGGAACGGCTGGATGAGCGGCTGTTTCTGCATTTCGAGCTGATTCCCGACCATCTACCGGAGGCGCTCAAAAGTCGCATCGTCCAGTTCCCGCCGGGTGCGCTGCAATTCGAGATCGGGGTGCAGACTTTCAATCCCGAAGTCCAGGCGCGGATCAGCCGCCAACAGGATAATGCGCGGACGGTGGAGAATTTGCGCTGGTTGCGGCAGCACACGCCCGCGCACCTGCACGCTGATTTGATCGTGGGATTGCCCGGCGAGACGCTGGCCAGTTTCGCTGCCGGGTTCAACCGGCTGGTGGCATTGAACCCGCAGGAGATTCAGATCGGCATTCTCAAGCGACTGCGCGGTGCACCGATTGACCGGCATACCGTGGAGTTTGATTGTCGCTATAACCCGCAGCCGCCCTATAACCTGCTGTGTTCGGCGCTGCTGGACTTTGCGACGATGCGCCGGCTGGAGCGCCTCGCCCGTTACTGGGATTTGATCGGCAATTCCGGGCGGTTCCGGCTGAGTCTGCCGTTATTGCTGGGCGATGAACCGTTCGAGCGGTTTCTGACCGTGAGTGACTGGCTGTTCGCTACGGTCGGGCAGACGCATCAAATCGCGCTGGAACGGCTGTTTGACCTGCTGTATCGGGGACTGGTCGAGGCGCTGGGGTCTGCGGAACCCGGGGCGCGGCAGGCATTGAGTGAGGATTTTCGCAGCAGCGGCGTCAAAGGCTGTCCGGCGTTTCTGCGGTCGGAGCAGATTTCATCCACTTCCGGCAAGAAGCCGGGAACCGCGCCCGTTCGGCAGGCGCGGCACCTCGATCCTCGGCCAGCACCGATGGCTTTACTGAAAGCAGTGGCATCCTTTGATGATTGAAAGCTTTGTTACTGGAGTGCTGGCTAATCGCAGCAATAACCAAGGCCGGTTGATTCTGGATATTGTGACTGAGGCCGAGCGTCAGCGGATTCAAACGAGTACCGGGATTAATGTGGGAGAGTCCACCAAAATCCTGGTTCCCAGTGCAGTCATTCACGCAACGAATCAACATCCTGATTTAACGCTTACTGACTGGAGGCAAATGACTGAAGGTCTTGCGTGAGTGCGATGGCGTGTTTTTGAGTTTGGATAAAGGGCGCAACCAGGAAACACGCCTGGTATTTATCAAGCTGACTCAAGTTGTTGAAGCATATGGATGTGTCGTTGATGTAGCAAAAGGCAAGAAACGGGGAGGGCCTCGTTTGAATGTGGGAACGTTTTACCGTGACCATCTAAACACCGTGCTATCACTGGTTCGGCAGAGCGCTGCACAAAAAAACGAGGTTGACCGGTTCGTGGCTCGATTGAGCGCGCCAAGCATATTGCCTAACGACAGACTACTAGGATCAACCTCTGTGGATTAGATACTCTAATCGATAACAAATTTCAAGCCGGTTTTGTGGAAATCCATATATCTCATGCGACAAAGATGGATTAGCCAATTACGCATCCGTTCGAGATATTTACTCCGGACGCAGCAGGGGAAACAGCAGCACATCCCGAATCGACGGGGCATCGGTGAACAGCATCGCCAGCCGGTCAATGCCAATCCCCTCTCCGGCCTGGGCCGTTGGACCCGCATTAACGACGCCAAGGGCAACCCGTTAGATTCTTTTTTCAGCAGACGCATAGACTTCGGCATTCCGTCGTGGTCCTACAGCAATAACCAGAACCGCTATCGCCTGGGCATTCACGCGATAGACAATGCGGGTGCTGCCGGTGCGAATCCTTCGACATCCACTCAGCAATTGGGTCAAGGGTTTACCGATCTTGTCGAGTTCGCCATGCACAATGCGCCGGCGGATCACCTTGAGGACTGCCCGCGCCTCGGCGTGGCCGAGGGTTGCCAAATCAGCAACAACGTCACAATGATAGATAACTTGCCAAGTCATTGTTCATCAAGCGCTTCTTCCGCGCTGAATCGAGCCAGCATATCAGCATGGCTGATCGCTGTTCCCGGATCGAAGGTTGCCAGCCGTTCTCTGGCCAAGGCACCAATCCGCAGGTCTTCAAGTTCATCCATCAGCGCTTCGTAGTGATCGACGGGCAGGAGCACAGCCGTAATCTCATCAGTTCTTCCGCGAGAGACCCCTGCCTTTAGGCCGGGGAGGGATAGCGGGCCGAACGAAGTTCGGCTTCCTTTTCGGGCGGGCGGAGTTGCGAATACCCGTACCCATCCGCCCG
>JAIFNF010000038.1 GCA_020047885.1 Gammaproteobacteria bacterium
GGATTAACCCGCAGCCAAGGGTTCCAGGGTGAACTTCGGGCGGGTTCCCGTAGCGGCGGCCAGACGTTGCCATGTGCGGATAGACGGCAAGACCCGACCGCTTTCCAGGCGCGCAATATAGGACTGTGATGTTTTCATACGGGCGGCCAATTCGGCTTGTGTCAAACCCTGGGCGGCACGGGCGGCAATAATCGTTTTAGCCAACTCAAATTCCGGGCGCAACCGTTCGTATTCGGCCCGAAATTCCGGCGATGCCATAAGTTCGGCTTTCATTTCCTTAAACGTCTTCATTGCGTTCTACCTCGGCTATGCGGCGCAACGCCAGTCGAATTTCCCGGCGTGGCGTCTTCTCGGTTTTCTTTACAAACACCCGAACAACACACAAGCGGCGACCGCTATGGGCAAAGTACAGGGCGCGGGCGATACCGGCCCGACCCTTCAAGCGCATTTCCCAAAGTTTCCCTTCCAAATGCTTAACGTAAGGTTCGCGCACCTGCTGCGGCCCCAAGCTTTCTAATAACTCGATAACCCAAGCGCCATCGGCCTGCACGTCTATAGGTAGCGCGTTGAACTCTTGTTCGGCTTCTGGCGTAAAAATGACAGCCCATGTAGTCATACCAGACAGTATATCAAAAAAAGCATAAAACCCTGCTTGAAAAACCTACGGTCTGAATATTTATCGTGTCACCATCACCGGCAGCAATGTCCTGGATAACGGCTTGAGGAACCACCATCTGGCTGTCAGCCAAGCGGCAGACCCATTCCAGCCCACTAATTTTGTAAAGAAAAATGAGCGGGGAAGCGTTGATAATGAACGTGTTAGAAGCCACTGATTTCCTCACGCAACTCGTCGATGGTCACCTGGCAAGCGGGTACTTTTCGGTGGCAGAGTTCATTGAGAAATTCAACTCGGCTTATGCCAAGTATTTCAGCCGATTTTGATTGTGAGATACGCCCCTCTGCGTACCATTGCACGATAGCCGCTATCTTAAGCTCGTGCGTAAATTCCGCCGGCCCTAACCGTAAGGCTGAAAAGGTACTGGGTTCAAAGTCTAAAACAACCTGGGTCATAAAATATCTTCCAATGTCACTGGCGGATGATCCTTTGGCCATACCGGCCGAGTCGCTAAAAATTGATCAAAGGTCAAATTTTTTTCGATTGGAGGTTCAGTGATTTGATCAAAATCATTAGGAGCCAGCACGATCAACTCTACCTGCTGTCCTTCAACCTTGCGTAAATCAGGCAGCAGCGCCACCAGCGCACTATTGATCGTGGTATCGATACGAATCGCTTGCATCATTTTTCTCCCGCACTGATGGTTTAAAACAGACTACCGGTCCACGGCCCGACTCCCGCCTCAACCCGACAGCATTGACGAATGGAGTAGAGTGGATAAGCCCAGCACCTCCACCGTGGGCGGGCGACGACAGGCGGATGCGACACCAGCGCCTTATCCGTCCGTCAGCCCATTACCGCATAATATGCCACCGGAGACCCGTCCTGCATGACCGACCACGATCACGGCTACAAACGACTCTTCTCCCATCTCCCTTAGGAACGGTAATTTTTTAACTTAGCGGGTTAAAACCCGCCCTACAGTTTCAACCGGCCTAGCGGGTTAAAACCCGCCCTATAGTCCTTTACAATCAAATGGTTGGCAATATGATAACTCTGAACTGAGTCTGCCTGCACAACAATCCTCAAAGAATCTCAAGCTATTCCGAAAGATCAATCGGTGCGCCTGGTTCAGTAGCAAGGCGGATGATCTCATTGAACAGGTTAATGGTTTCCTGAGTGTTGTCGTCGCTCATTCTGGCGACCAGTCGCCGATAATCTGCTCTACGGTGAAGGGACATTCATCGGGAAATGTCGCTAGGGGTAAGCCGGTTTCCTTAGCCGCTCTTTTTCGAGCGCGGGAATGCTCCACTGTAATGAAAGTGGAAAGTTGTGGAACTAAACTAGGGTTGTTCTCTAGCAATCGCTCTATCGCACTACGTCTATTGTCAATAGAGAGTTCCCAACTAGTTCCGCGCCGTTGTGGTTGATGCTGCCATTTCAGCAAGTGCATTAGGACGTTGAAAAGATAGCTTTGAAGCGAGTTCTTTTGACTACTTCCCATGTCCTCAATTTCCTCCAGCAGATGATCAACATCCAGCGCCGACAATGCGCCTTGGCGCAAGAGATCAGCCTGTTGCTGCGTCCACAGATAGAAATCAGTGTGGTAGGTTACTGTGGTCATGTTGCCTCCTCATTCAGGCCTGAGCAGCGCCTTGAGACGCTCAATCTCAGCCCAAGCCGCCTCTTTATCAGCCCAAGCTGCCTCTTTATCAGCCAAAGCTGCCTCTTTATCAGCCAAAGCTGCTTCTTTCTCAGCCCGTTCCCGTTCCGCGTCGGTGCGTAAAGCCTCCATCTGATTCTGGATACTGCGTTGCTGACGCAAGTAGTTTTGCCGCGCCTGGTACAGGTAATAAGCCTGCGTCTTCTCCGAAAAGACTTTCAACGTATTCATTGATGGGATGTAACCGTTCACTCCCCTACCCCAGCCCTCCCCCGTAAGGGGGGAGGGAGTCTTGCGAAGCAGCGAGTTAGCGCTCCCCCTCTCCATTTATGGGGAGGGGGTTGGGGGGAGGGGTCTGAACGCTTACGATGGGATCAACATCATTAGAAGCCAGCACGATCAACTCTACCTGCTGTCCTTCAAGCCTGCGTAAATCGGGCAGCAGCGCCGCCAGCGCACTATTGACCGTAGTATCAATACGAATTGCTTGCATCGTTTTTTCTCCCGCGCTGATTGTTTAAACAGACTACCGATCCACGGCCCGACTCCAGCCTTTCCCGATGATCACCGGACTCCCGAATTCTCCTCCTTAAATAAGGGAGGGGTGGCGCGTAGCACCGGGGTGGTTCTGGAAGTCAATGATTCAAATTAAAAGACCACACCGCCATCCGCACCATCGCCCCACTCACTCCACACGCAGCGCCACTCGGCACGGCGTCCCCGGATTACCATAATCCGCAGCAGTAAACGTACTGGTTCCATTCCAATCAATCCCATTCCCCGCAATAATCGACCCAAAAATACTTCGACCGCCATTATGCTGATACTGCCCATCCGTCCAAATATTAAAATAACTATCCTTATCCCCGCCATTAAACGTAATATCGCCCGTCGCCACGACCGTCAACGGTTTACTCGCCTGTCCCAGTCCAACGCCACCGCTAAAATCAATATCCGCACTCCCGGCAAAATACAGCGTCCCGTTAAACATATCATTCTTCAACGCCTTACTCCCCGCCGCTGGCGTCTGACAAAAATACTTCCCTCCCCCCAGATCACCGCTCAACGCACTACAATCCACTGCCGCCCCTAATCCCGTCGTCAACCCTGGCAACGCTGTCGCCGCAACCGGCACCTCAATCTCAGTCGGCTGCTTATCCGGGCCACAGGTCGGACAATACTTATCCCCAGTCACCGTACCCGCATCAATCGTACCGAACGCATTCACATTACCGTTCACCGTTTGCTGACTCAACGCCACCGATGCATTGGGTCCATTCGCCCCTGATAAAATCGAATCCGTATAAATATGCGTATTGACCGTACCCTGACCCCCACCACCGCCGCCAAATCGAACCTGCTGCTTCGATACCAACCCATACTTAAACTCCGGCCCGGCGCAATGATCATAAACCATCCGTAGCGTTGCCTGCGCCAAGATTTTCGGGTGATTCAACGTCGCACTGGGCGTCGGTAAACTACCAGTCTCCGCCACGGAATACCCCCGGGCAATAATCCGCACCCGCCGATCCGGATCCGGAGGCGGTGACACTGAAACCGGCGGCAATGCCGGACTACACGCCTCCGCAAAACACATACTCTCCACCCAGAACGCCCCCTTCGACACCTCTCCGGTCGCATCCAGCGGCTGAATCGCCGTATAAAACGGCTGCTGATTCCACGTCGTCCGGGACGCCCAGGAACGCTTCAACCAACTCGCCGCCCGCGCCATGCCACTCTCCGCCGCCAGCGCCGCCTCCGTCTGCTTCTTGGTATTACCCGCAATCTGCTCCTGCACATGCGAACCCTGCATTCCCACCACCACCACCACGGTCATCAATACCAGAATAATCAAACTCACGGCTAGCACCGCACCGCGCTGGTTTTTCGGATTGTTCAACATACATCACCTCCATTGCTGACCCATGATTACAAATCGTAACCGTTCACCCCCCCCCACCCTCGCCCTCCCCCTCCCCCGCAAAGGGGGAGGGAGCTTGCACAACAGCCTGTTATGGCACTCCCCCTCTCCATTCATGGGGAGGGGGTTGGGGGGAGGGGTCTGAACGCCTACTACAAATCAACCGCCGCCAAAATCTTCGGCAACATCGCCACGGTAAAACTCACATCCTGAGTCACCAACGGCGTCGGCTTGACAATCAACCGCAAATGCACCCGCACACTCAACACCTGGTTATAATTCCCTGGCGTCGACAAATATTCTTCGATAAAACCATCTGGTTTCTCTTCTTTTGTGACCTCATCCACAGTCTTATCTACGCCAAACTCCACCTGCATCGATTGAACCTGATTCACCAGCGCCTGCGTTGTCGTACTACTCGCCGGATTCGTCGTCACCTCGCAAAACAACTGCTCATTACTCACATAAAACCGGTTCAAATACCGCTTTGCCGAATCTACAGCGGCATTCCCCAGGCAATCGGTCAAACCCGCCCGCCCGGCAAACGTCACGGTAAAGCCGGTATTATTTGTCGCCGTCACGCCATCTGCGGCATTCACCACCTGACGCAACGAATCGAACGCAAACAGCGCATTCTCCTGCACCAGCGCCATGGTTTCCTTCAAGGCATACGACTGCTTGGTCGTGATAAAAATATTCACCGTCGCCGTCAACAAAATCACGCCCAACAACAAACCCACCATCAACTCAACTAAGGTAAACCCCGACTCCCGCCGGATTCTGCTCTTATTGCTGCTCAATAGGCTGTTCATCACTTCAACCTCAAGTAGTCCTGGAAAAAACCCAGATGATTCCTGACCGACAACCCGGCTTAAAATGGAATGACTTGCAACAATCTCACCCGATAAGTAAATGCATAAGCCGTCGCCGTCCCAAAGCGGCTATCACTCCAGTTGACCGTAATATCATAAACATCCGGATCAGGTGGTGTCGCAGTCAAAAATGGCCGCGTGACTGCCCCGGTCCAATTCGGCTGCTGAGCACCCAAGTCCTTATTCCATTGTTCAACGATACTCATAGGATCATCCAGCCGCGTCCACATCCGCTCGGCAACATCCTTGGCATAAATACTGGCCAGCGTCCGCTGATAACTGGAATGGGTATACTGGACTGAACGCAATTGCAATGCCGATAAACCCACCAGGCCAATAGACAGCACCAATAATGTTACCAGCACTTCCAACAGAGTAAAGCCGCTGCCTGATCGCCACTGCCGCCGATTGTTCATGATCAAATCCCCGTGTGCTATTTCTACACGGCTAGTTCACCACACACCGCCATGAGTCACACACGGTTCAGGGATTAACGGTAGGAATTTTCCGACTGATGGAATGTCGATGATGACCCGGTTTATTCAGCGCCCCGGCTTTTAGACCAGCGGCGCTATTTCCCGGATAAGCGGCTCACTTCACACAGAAGATCAGCGATAGACTCAGTGCATCATTATTTTTCACTTCAGGCGCGTTCATCCAGGTTGGAGCGAACGCTGACGAGGCGGAGGCAAAACCGTGCACACTCACCGTGGCTTTACCCTGATTGAATTGATCATCACCCTGGCCATCCTGGCCATCCTGACGACCCTAAGCATCCCGTCCTTCACCGACGTGATTCGCAACAATCGCGTCACCAGCGAAGCTGACCGCTTGATGGCTACGATTCGCCTGGCGCGCAGTGAAGCCATCAAACGCAACCAGACCGCCACGATCTGCCGCAGCGCCAATGGTTCAACGTGCGGGGGAACGACGAACGTCTATGAACAAGGCTGGCTACTGTACAACGACGTATCAGACCTGACATTCGCGGGCAACGCTAACTACAACGCCAGCGAGGACCCCCTGATTCGTATCGGCGAAGCAGCGGCTACGGACATCACCCTACGCAGCAACAGCATCGGCAACGCTTGGCTCAGCTTCAAACCGACCGGCCGCCTGGCCGAAACCGGGAGCGCGGCGGTCTATGCGGTCTGCTACGACAGCGTATCGACCAGCAGCGTACCGGGTCGACAGATCACCGTAGACCTGAACGGACGCGCCACCCTGTCCACCTTGGCCGCTGGCGCCACCTGTACCCCCTGAACGCCTGGTGGCATCTTCACCCCTCCTCAGCCGAGGAGGGGCATCCGGCAGTCCGGTGGTCCGGCAGTTATCAGAAAAGACCGTCAGTGGTGTAGGCGTTCAGACCCCTCCCCCCAACCCCCTCCCCATGAATGGAGAGGGGGAGTGCCATAACAGGCTGTTGTGCAAGCTCCCTCCCTCCTTGCGGGGGAGGGCCAGGGGGGGGGTGAACGGTTACTTAGTGGTTACGCCAGATAGACCCGTTCCAGCGCACTCCGCGAGATATTGCCCTTCCCATCTTCGGCCTGGATGTAATAGCGCACATCCCCCGCCCCCACCGGCAGTTTGACGGTGAAGTAGTGCGCCACCATCGCCGCGCCGGTTTGCGAGGGATAGGGGCCGTTATCGGTCATCGGAATGCCGACTTCGCCCTTGCTGTCACGCAGCACCAGCACGACTTTCTTTAAACCACTGATGTCATGGATAAAGGTATGCACGGTGCCTTCACGCGGCGCATCCAGCAGACAACCCTGCCCCCAACGCTTGCCGCCCGGATTCTCCGGCGTGACCCACGGCGCGAAGATGGTGGGTCCAGTACGATCCTTGCCCGCCGCAATCAGCGCATCCACTTGGCCCTTGACCATCCCATAACCGGCATTAGCCGCATTGGTCACCTGCTGATCCCAGATATGTTGCCCGGTCCAGTACCAGTAACAACTGGTTTCCGCAGTCAGCATCAGCCGGGTGATGTCGCCCAGCCACGGTTGGCCGGGCATGGCGTCCTCCAGCGCGTGCACCACGTTCTGAAACGCGGTCAGCACCGCCCAGGAATTTAAATCCGGGGAATACGGCTGATCGTAGCGACTGAACCACTTCATGAACTGCGGATCGCCATTATCCGCCCCGCTCCACGACCCCGGTTCAATATGCGCTGCCTGCTTCGGATTGGGCGGGAAGCGGTCGAGATAATCATTCACCGTACTCAGTTCAAAGCGCGGATCACCCTGTAACCACTGCACCATCTGCCCGGTATTGTGGCCGTAATAGCTGTCCGCGCCGCCACCGTGGTTGTCGCCGTCGGAATGCAGCAGGAAAAACGGCGGGTGCTTGGGATCAAACAAGCCATTTTCAACAATCTGGTCATAGACCTGACCCAGCACATCAGGATATTGCAGCGCCCCGAACCCGCCCCGGGCGTCTTCGTTGCCGATATACCGCTCGGCGGGTACGGCAATAATTTGGTGAATCTGCCCCTCCGGATCTTCGTACTGCACATATTCCGGTTTAAGCAAGCTTGGAGAAATCCTGGATCCCGCCCAGATATTGCGCAGTTGCAGCCAGTCGTTCACCGGCGGATTGACCTGCTCGGCAGGATTGGGCGGCAACATGCCCTCGTTAATGCCGGCGTAGGGGTAATCTTTACAAGCCCGGAAGCGGTGGATGGAGTCGTAAATCACCGCCTTGACCCCGGCCTGATTCAGCGCCGGAATCATGCGGACATGGAAGGCGGTTTCCGGTGGGAACATCACCCGGGATGCTTCAATGCCAAATGCGGAGCGGATAATCTCCCGGTGCCACTCCACCTGCTTGACGATATTGCGCGCCGGGGTCAGGGACATCAGTGGATGGAAGAAGCCAAAGGCTGAGAAATCAACGCGGGGATGACCCAGTGCGGTCTGTTCCTGGGCGACGGCCCGCAAATCGTTATTCCAACCGCCGAACCCGCCGCCGCACAGCCCCTCAGCACCACAACGATCAAGCTGCTCAATCAGTGAACCGCTCCAACTGGTGGACAGCCCGGCGTGGGGCAGGCCACCGCCGACATACTGGCGCACCGCATTGGGAATGAAGTGGGTGTAGGGGCCATGGCGCGAGCCAAAAATGCTGTCCTTCTCACCATCCCAGTAATTCCGATCCGTGGCGTTATAGTAGGGCTGGTGCATGTGCTTATGGATGCCAAAATACACTTTGACCGCTGTATTCCCAGGCCCCGTGGCGACCCGGATGACCGGTTTCAGCAGGGGATTCGCCTCAAGGCGCAGTTGGCGGAATTCCTTGATCCAGTCGCCGCCACCTGCCTGTTGAATGTCCGCCTTGCGGCAGCCTTCGGCCTGAACCGTGATGGTGCTGGGTCGCAGGAGCCCGGCGGGAATCGTGGTGGCATACTCATAATCCCCTTCAACCACCGTTTCCTCCAACGCCTCGGCCTTGATCAGGCGCTGACCTTCAGCGGTGTGCAGAATGAGTTGCGGGAAGGGAACCTGCCCATCGGTGACGAAGGCGATGGTGAACGCCGGATTCTTGCCGGAGGCATCGCATTCCAGCGCGTCAGGGAGTTCAATACGCAGGATACGGGTAAACACGTCAGTCATGGGTAACCTCTCAGGGTGATGAAGATGGACAGAATTTCGAATGAGTCTGATGCCGTCCATAATTGTAGGGCGAATCAGGCGCAAAACACGGCAAATCGTCGCCGTACCTTATTAATCAACGACTCCATCCGGGGACGCTAAACCACCATGTCAAATAACTCCATGAAATTCACCAAGATCGTGGCGACCATCGGGCCGAATTCCCGCAACCTGGAGGTCATCGAGAAGTTGCTGCGGGAAGGCGCGGAGGTGATCCGGCTCAACTTTTCCCATGGCAGCCACGACGATCATGCCCAGTCCGTGCAGTTAGTCCGGGCGGCGGCGCGAACGTTGAACCGGCATATTGCGATTTTCCAGGACTTGCAGGGTCCGAAAATTCGCCTCGGGCAACTGGACAGCGATTTTCTGGAAGTGACGGCTGGTGAAACGCTGATTTTGACCACCGACGAACTGATCGGTGGCATTCATGACGGGGTCAAGAAAATTTCGATTGATCATCGCAGCCTGCACGAGGAAGTGCAGGCCGGCGACCGGATTCTGATTGATGACGGTTTGTTTGAGTTGACGGTTCAACGGATTGATGGACGTGAAATTTTTACCCAAGTGGTCAACGGGGGACGGCTGAAGCCGCGCAAGGGCGTCAACCTGCCGAACATTAAATTGAACATTTCCGCCGTCACCGACAAGGATCGCCGTGACCTGGCGTTCGCCTTTGAGCACGAACTCGACTATGTGGCGCTATCGTTTGTCCGGGACGCCAGTGATGTTCGGGAACTGATCGAGTTGATGCTGGCGACCTACGGACACAAGATTCCGATCATCGCCAAGATCGAGAAACCGGAAGCGTTCCGCCATATCGAAGGGATCATCGCGGTCGCTGACGCGATCATGGTGGCGCGGGGTGATTTAGGCGTGGAAACCTCGCCGCAGGACGTGCCACTGATGCAGAAGAGTCTCATTCGCCAGTGTAACATCGCCGGTAAACCGGTGATTACCGCCACGCAGATGCTGGAGTCGATGATCAACAACCCCCGACCCACTCGCGCCGAAGCGAACGATGTCGCCAACGCTATTCTGGACGGAACCGACGCAGTGATGTTGTCCGCGGAAACGGCAGCGGGTCAATATCCAGTGGAAGCAGTACGCATGATGAAGGCCATCGCGATGAGCGTTGAGGCCAGCGACATTTTCAAAACGCTGATGGAAAAGAATGTGCTGACCCAGGAGGAATTGCTGGCCAATGCCTGCCTGCGGATCGAAGACGCCGTGCATTTCGCCACCATGGATCTGGCGAAGAAAGTGTGCGCCCGCTATCTGGTCGGCTTCACCAACACCGGTTCAAGCGTGCTGGGTCTGGCCAAATTTCGCTCCCTGGCACCCTTGATCGCGTTTAGCCCGAAACCGGCGACGCTGCGCAAGCTGGCGCTGGTATGGGGGGTGGAACCGTTGCAACTGGGCGCCGTGGTCACCTCGGTCGATGATTTGCTCAGTTCCGCCACCGAGTTTTTACTGAACAAGCACCTGGTTCAGGAAGGGGAGATTGTGGTGTTTACTGCCGGTGTCCCGGTGGGGGTCTCCGGCGGTGCGAATATGATCAAGGTCGTTAAGGTGCAGCGTGGCGATTGACAGCGCTTTGCTGCCCAGTAACCGTCATTGAGAGGTCGCGAAGATGTCTGCAACTGCTGAACGCATGTTCACCGAATTGGAATATCTGGATCAGGAACGTCGGGCTGAACGCCGGAGCGAGTTTTATCGCGGTCGGATCTACGCGATGGCCGGAGCCAGTCGGGCGCATAACCTGATCATCGTCAATCTGGTGCGTGAGTTAAGTCAAAAACTCAAGGGGCGACCCTGTGAAGTTTATGCCAGCGACATGAAAGTCTGCATCAAGCCCACCGGACTCTACACCTACCCGGACGTGACCGTTGTGTGTGGCGAACCCCGGTTTGACGATGCGCAGAGCGATATTCTGCTGAATCCCAAAATCATCATCGAAGTGCTGTCGCCCTCGACGGAAGCCTACGATCGCGGGGACAAGTTTGAACACTACCGGCGACTGGCTTCACTCAGCGACTATATCCTCGTGTCGCAACACCGCTGTCGTATCGAGCTTTTTTCCCGGCAGGCAGATGGCCGCTGGTTGCTGGTGGAGATCAGCGAACCAGGGGCTAACTTGACGCTGGACAGTATCGGTTGTGTGTTGCCGCTGGCCGAGATTTACGAGCGGGTGGTGTTTGAGAACGCGGGAAGGTAGTGTCGATCCGCCTCGAAGCTATAGCGGAAACAGCAGCGGCACGACCAGGATCGTGATGATGAGCATCAGCACAATCAACGGCGTTCCCACCCGCACAAAGTCACCGAACCGGTAATTGCCGGGCGTCATAACCAGGGTATTGACCGGCGAGGACACCGGGGTTGCAAAGGCTGCTGAAGCCGCCAGAGCAACAGTCATCGCGAAGGGATAGGGCGAGACTCCCATCTGCTGAGCGGCGGCAATGGCGACGGGAGCCATCAATACCGCCGTCGCCGTGTTGGAGATGAACAGTCCGACCAGCGCCGCCAGCACAAACACCCCGGCCAGCAACGCCAGGGGACCGAGCGGTCCAAGGCCGCTCACCAGCCCATCCGCCATCAAAGCGACGCCGCCGGTCTGTTCCAGCGCCTTGGCCAGGGGCAACATGCCGGCGATCACCACTAGACTTGGCCAGTTGATCGACCGGTAGGCATCCTCCAGCCGCAGGCAGCGGAACAGCCCCATTGCCAGCGCCGCCAGTAACACCGCCGCCGTATTGGGCAACAGGCCGAACGTCATGACTAGCACCATCGCCAGCAGGATCAGCAGCGCCGCTGGGGCCTGTCGCCGGGCTGGCGCAACTTCGCTGAGTTCCGCAGGCAGGTTCAGCACCAGAAAATCCCGGGAATCGCTTTGCAGCAGACCGATCCGTTTCCAGGCGCCCACCACCAGCAAAAGGTCGCCAAACGCCAGTTTTTCCCCGATCAGATTACCCGACAACAGGTGATCGCCGCGCCGAATGCCCAGCACATTCAAGCCATGATGCGTCCGGAAGGCGGCTTGCTGCAGGGTGTGGCCGATTAATTCCGAGTCCGGCGGCAACATGACCTCAGCCATACCCAGTTCATTGCGCAATTCCTCAATCTGTTCGTCCTCGACATCCAGCGCTGTCAGCCCCTCCGCAATGCAGAACTGCTCCGCAGTGGCCGGGGGACTGATGACGTACAGGGCGTCACCCGGACGTAATTCCGTATCAGCAAGCGCAGATTGCAGCGATTCTGCGAACCGACCCTGCCGAACGATGCCAATGATCGTCACCCCGTAGCGGGTGCGCAGCCGAGCCTGGGCGACCGTTTGACCCACTAGCGGCGAATTCCCCGGCAGATACAGACGGTGTAACTGATCCATCAGCAGGTAGCGGGTGACCAACTGTTCCAGGGTCTGCCGCCGCCCGGTCAGGCTGGTTTGCGATAAATGCGTCGACAACAAACGCCGACCGAACGTGGCCATATACAGAACACCGGCCACGGCGGCCAGCAGGCCGATAGGCGTGATGTCGAAGAACCCGAAGGGTTGCAGGCCGGCGGTGCGCAGGGCGTCGTTGACCATCAGATTCGGTGGGGTAGCAATCAAGGTCAGCGGCCCACTCAGGAGCGCGGCGAACGCTAGCGGCATCATTAACTGGCCGGGATCGCGGCCTAACCGCTGGGTAATGCTCAAGACCACTGGAATGAAGATCGCCACGACGCCGGTAGAACTCATGAAGGCACCCAGTCCGGCAACCGTCAGCATCAGCAAGACCAGCAATCGAACCTCACTGGCTCCGGCCACCCGGGTGAGCCAGGCACCCATCTGCACGGCAATCCCGGTTTGCACCAGACCCTCGCCGACCACAAACAGGCCGGCGATCAAGACGACCACTGAATCGCCGAAACCGGCTACGGCCTGGGCGACCGGCAGGATGCCACCCAGGATCAGGGCCACAATCACCAGCAGGGCGACCACGTCTGAACGGAGCCAACCGCTGGCAAATAACACCACCGCAGCAGCCAGTACGCTGAAAACAAAAAGAATATCGGGAGTCATAAGTCGTTAGTAGTCCGGTGCGCATCCGAAGTGAATGGATTTGGGGGGTCACACCTCCAAGGGGCGCGGAGTTCCAGAATTACGGTACGAGTAAATCTCCGCCTTCCATCTGCACCACCTCCACCCGCCAGCCGATCAGCAATACGCTACCGGTCTGGCGGCGATGCCCGGTATCGGTGAACTCAAAGACATACAGCCGCTCCCACTTCAACCGACCATTGTGGTCGCGCCGCAACCACAAGCGTTCCAGAGCCACCGTATCGTCCAGCAGTTGCACGTTACTCTGCCGACAGGCGCGGGTACTGGCAGCGCGAGCCTGCTCGCGGGCACCGAGGCTGTCCCGCCAGAACCACAGGCCGATACCCATCATAAATAGAAGGCTGATCAGGAAATAGAAGCTCATAGCAGCGGTTTCAACCGAGCCAGAATGTCATCCCGCGCCTGCGCCAGCAGCGATTCCCGATCCAGGCTGTCCAGAATGTCCTGCACCACCCGCTTCGGCCCGCCCTCGCCCCAGGACTTGCCTTGGGCGAAATATTGTTCAGCGGCCTTGCCCACCACATAAGTCCCGTACCAGGCCACCGCCCCCTGTGCCCCGGCAGTCACGATCGTCGATAATCCCCCAGTCACACCCTTCAGCGCCGCCGCCGCCAGATTCATCAACCACACCGTCCCCATCAGGAACGCCAGTTGCATGGAGATGGTCTTGAGTAGCGAACCGGCTTCACCACGGGTCATCGGCAGGCCATACACCCGGCTAAGATGGAGAATCATCGCCGCATCGGTGGCGATGGCCGCCAGAATGTCGGCAATCGGGATCGGGTTCAGCGCGACGGCGACGCCCTTGGCCAGGCAGTAATTACGCACTACGGTTTCCGCGAGATCGCGGCGGATCGTGATGATTTCACGGGTCAGCCGGTCGGAGAAGCGCCCGGCGAACAGTCCAGCATTCAACGCCGCCATGGTCTTGCCTTCGGCATTGAGAATGTCCCAAATGCGCTCGCGTAATTCATTGACGTTCGGAACTGGGCAGCGCCGGGTCTCGGTTTCGTTTCCGGCAGCATCGACCAGAATCACGATGCGCTCGGCAGGTTGTGCGGCGGCGGTCAGAATATCCTGGGGCAGGATCAGACCTTCGGTGCGTTGGCGCAGCGTATCCAGCAACAATTGACGATCCGCCTGCGTGTAGCGATCCACTTTATTCAGCACCAGCACCAGCCGCTGCGCCGCCGCTTTCACCAGGCGCAACGCCTTGATTTCGGTCTCGGTAATGTCGCCATCGACCACGAACAACACCAAATCGCTGCGGCTGGCGACCTCATGGGCAAGCTGCTCGCGCTCCTCCCCCGAGACTTCGTTAATGCCCGGCGTGTCAATCAGAAACACGCCGCCGGCGTCATATTCCTGCCAGCGGGCATGGGTGGCACGGGTGGTTTCACCGTGCAGGGGACTGGTGGAAAATTTCGCCTCCCCGAGCAGCGCGTTCAACAAGGCCGACTTGCCGACGCTGACCCGGCCAAACACCGCAATGTGGATGTGACCGTGCTCAATCTTTTCCAGCAACAACTGCAATTGCTGATAATCCTCGGCCAGCGCCGCCCGCACCGGCGGCGGCACCCGCTGATCGTTGAGTAGTTCGCGCAGACTCTCCCGAGCCAGCGCCAGGTGCGCGTCACCGCCATGCAGCGCAGGTTCGGTTGCCGTCGTCGCCGTTTCCGTGCCTTTGCCGTGTCCAAACCAGTGGGGCAATGGCGGCAACGCGTCCTGGACCCGCTTCCACAACTGCGTATCGCCGCTAACCGGCGGAGGTTCCGGGGGGGTCTCCGTCTTTTTGCCGGGTCCAGACCAGTTGGGCAAAACGTCTTGTACGCGCTTCCAGATCTTCACTCAGATTATCCTCAAACATCCGCAGGGTCGGCCCACTCACCAGATCGCCGCGACTTTCCAGGGAGCGGGCCACCGCCTTCCCCAGACTCTCGAAGATCAGACCATAAACCACGGCGTGAATCATGCCGCCCACCACCGTTCCCATGCCGGGAAAGGCCTTGAACACGTTGCCGACCAGCGCCAACATAAGATTGAGACTGCGCTTGATCTGATTGCCGGCCAAATCCAGGAACCGCTGCATATCCATTTCCCGGGCGGGCGCTTCATACAAGGCGCACAACTCTTTGAGCAGGTGATAGCCCAGATAGCCCTGAATCAGGACATCCGTCCCCGGACTGACCGCCGCCAGCGCCCCGAAGATCGCCTTGCGCGAATAGTTGTGAATAATGGCGTCGGCCTTGACGCGCCGATGTTCCGCCACCGCGACATCCAGTTTTTGCTGGGCCAGCAC